>JAJYDP010000595.1 GCA_021777365.1 Chloroflexota bacterium
CCCGCGGGTGAAGCGCGAGTACGCGGACACGTTGGCCGCCAGGTTGGCGGCCGTGAGCCGGCCCAGGATGTCGTTCGAGATGACGGAATCCGTCCGCAGGATGAACGCGAGGTAGTCCGGGCGGGCCCAGGCGCGCGTCAGGATCAGATGCTTGCCGACCTCGGCCACCGGCGCGGCGTCCTCGTCCCCGTATCCGACGTGCGACATCGCGCCGCCCCGCAGATCACGGGCGTTGCCATGCCGCAGCGCATCGGCGTGGGCCGCCTCGAGGATCGCGTTGCCGAGCTCGATCAGCTCACCGGCCGCTGGATCGCGGGACCAGAAGTGGGGCGCCTTGAGCAGCTTGCGCTTGGTCACGATCGCCGCGTCCTTGCCCAACGACTTCTCGGTCCAGATCTCCGCGTCCCCGTAGATCACCGGCTGGTCGGGGTCGCCGGCCAGCGCGGCGCGCAGAAACGCGACCACCCGCCCCAAGAGGGAGCCGCTCACCGCCAGCGCCGCCGTCGCCCCCGTCGCCGCGTGGGCGGGATAGCTCGCGGCCGTCCCGTGCATCGCCCGATGGGTCGTCACACTGGCCGTCGCCGTCTCGAGCGTGACCAGCGGATCGGTCCCCAGTCGCGGATCCAGGGTGGCCGCACCAGCGATCGTCCAGCGGATGGCGGCGCGCACGATCGGGACGCCCACCCGCACGACGAAATCGGCCGCCCAGCGCAGTCCCGCCCGAAGCGCGCGCACCGGGGCCGCCAGCGGATCGCTGCGCGTGGGCACCGCGTGGTCAAGCGTCACGCCCGAGCCGGCCACACCTCGGCCGGCCGAAGCACCGCGCGCACCCGGGAACCCGGCGCGTGCCGGGCCATCGTCGCCCCGCTCGTCCGCCCGCGATGCGTTCGTGGGGTCAGCGCGACCCGCGATCCCCGCCAGATTGGTGCGCCCCGCCCGCGGGATCGCCACGAGGAAGATGGCGATACCGGCCACCGCCAGCGCGAGGTCGAGCAGCGAGCTCGTCAGCCGATCCACCCAGGCCAGTGGATCGGCCCCCAGGAGCATGACCAGCGGGATCAGCCAGACCGCGCAGCGCGCCAGGAGACGGACGCCGCTGACGAGGCGGGCGATCGCCAGCCGGCGGGCGTCGCCGGCGCTCAACGCCCCGACGTGCGGTGCCAGGAGCAGCACCCCTTCGGCCGCCGCCCACAGGGCGAGGGGCACCCACAGGATCGCGCTCGCGTCGGGGCCCAGGCGCGCGAAGAGGCCGGCGTTGGGGGCCAGACGGGGCCAGGCCAGCGCGGCGAGCGCAGCGGCCAGGTACAGGGGGAAGCTGAGCTGCGGGCGGTTCGCCCCGCCGGCCAGCGGCTGTCGCGTCGCGTCGTCCATCGTCGTGCTCCCTCGCCCTGCGGTCCCGCGCAGCGGGTCTGCGAGAGGCTGGGCGAGGGGGTGGCGCTGTCAAGGGTTGGAGCATCTCGAGGCAGACGGCGAGTTCGCTCGGCGCGCGGACGGACCGACCAGGCGGACGCTCCCTGCGTCACGACTGAATGGACCGGACAGTGTTCGAGCCTGGAAGGACGTGTTCCCGGCGGTCGCCCTGACCCACGCACAACCGTGGCTGAACGCACGTCCACCGACGCCGTGCGGTTGCATACGGCGAACACGAACAGGGCCTCTGAACCAAGCAGGTGGGAGTTCGTGACCTGGGCCTGGGCTGATTGCGGAGGGTGACACGGAGGGAGCCAGCCGCCATGACGGCTGGTGGCGCGGGTACCATGGTCGATCGATGCTCAGTCTGGACGCTCCGATGCCGATCGAGCGCATGACACTGGACGCCTTCGCGCGTCTCCACGCCGCGCGGGCTGGGCAATTCATGTGGTTCCTCGGAGCCGGGGCGTCCGTGTCAGCTGGTGTCCCGACTGCCAGCCAACTCATCTGGCAGTTCAAGCGATTCCTGTATGCGACGCAGACCACGACCCCGATCAACGGGATCGATGTGGCCGATCCCGTTGTGCGTCGGCGTCTCCAACGCCACTTCGACGAGTCGGGGACCCTGCCGTCTGCCGGCACACCGGAGGAGTACGGAGCCTTCTTCGAGGCCGCCTATCCGCACGCCGCGGACCGGAGGCGGATGCTGGACGAGATGATCGCTGCAGCGCGGCCAGGGTACGGCCAGCTCGCCCTGGCAGCCCTGATGCTCGAGCGCATCGTCCCAGCCATCTGGACAACGAACTTTGATCGCGCGGTTGAGGACGCCGTGGCGGGGCTCTCGGGCACGACGACGGCGCTGACGACGGCATCCCTGACGGAACCCGGGATCGCTCTGCGCGCCTTCACAGAAAGTCGATTCCCACTGCTCGTAAAGCTCCACGGCGATTACCAATCCGAGAACCTGAAGAACACGTCGGCCGAGCTCCGGGAGCAGGACGCCAAGCTGCGCCAGGCGCTCCACAGCGCCTGCCAGCGCTTCGGGCTCGTCGTGGCTGGATACAGCGGACGCGATGTATCGGTGATGGAGGCGCTGTCGGTCGCGGTCGAGCAGGCCGACGCGTTCCCGGCTGGCCTCTTCTGGATCCATCGAGACCCAGATCCTCCAGGAGGTCGGCCCGCCGAGCTGCTCGATCGCGCGGCGGCGCGCGGGATTCAGGTCGCGTGGGTCCAGGCTGGTACGTTTGACGAACTGATGGGAAGCGTTCTGGTGCCGATCAGCGTTCCGGCAGGCGCGAGTGCCAAGATAGATGCCGCCAGGCCGCCGGCGCGCTTCGTCCCATTCCCGCTCACGCCGGTGGGCAACGGCTGGCCGGTTATCCGCCTGAACTCGCTGCGTCTTCTTGGCCACCCGACGACGTGCCGGCGAGTCGAGTGTGTGATCGGTGGGACGAAAGAGGTTCGTCGAGCGGTGATGGAAGCCGACGGCCACCTTCTCGCCGTCAGGCGGCGGGACGGCGTGGTGGGGTTCGGTGAAGACCGCGAGTTCCATCGGGTCTTCGACCCCTATCGAATCACGGCGTTCGACGTACAGCCACTGGTGGGTCGCGCCGGAAACTCGACGGATGTGGGGCTCATCTATGAGGCGCTCGCTGGCGCTCTGGCGCGTGAGCGGCAGCTCGTCCATCGCCGGATGAAGGGACAGCACATCCTCACGATCGATGGGGCCTTGGCCGCCGATGCGAGGTTTGCGGCCCTTCGCGGGGTCGCCTCGACGCTGGCGGGCACGATCCCGCGAACCACACTCGGATGGGCCGAAGGTGTCGAGCTCGCCCTCGAGTGGCACGCCGAGCAGCCGTGGCTGGTGTTCGAGCCCATGGTTTGGGCCGAACGCCCGGCAGATGAGGAACAGCGGGACATCCGGCTGGCCTGGCTGAAGAACCGCACGGCGCCTCGCTACAACCGCGCTTGGAACTCGCTCTTCGAGGCGTGGGCGGCGACACTCGCCACGCCAGGCGCCGTCTCGCTGTTCGGTGTCCCTCAGGCGGACGGCCTCGACGCCACCTTCGAGTTGGACCCCACCACCGCATTCAGCAGGGCACTGGTATGACTCGGAACCCGGCTGAGCTTGGAGCTCACAGACGACTGCCCGAACCTGAGCTCCTGTTCGACCTTGCGGATACCAGCCATCGCCATGCACATCCGCTGTACGGCCTTCTCCAGTTCGGACCCCTCAGTGCCGGCGCGATGGCCATGCTCGCGCCACAGATCCGTCTTGCCCCAATCACACCGCACCAGGAGCTCGGCCCATTGAGCGGCCTCGTCGAGGAGTTGCGGAAGCAGCACCGTCCGACCGAGCGGCGAACGTACCTGCCCGACTATCCCGGGATGGGCCGTCTCTTCCGGCGCGAGGCCGTGATCGCAAGACCACCGGCACGCGTCGAGCTGGCAGATCGG
>JAJYDP010000596.1 GCA_021777365.1 Chloroflexota bacterium
GAGGTCCGCGATGGGGCCGTACGCCGCGAGGGTGAGTTGCTCCCACGCGTCCGGTGGCACGGAGGCGGCAGAATCCGGGGCGGGCGAGTTCGACGTGGACGCTGCCCGGGGCGACGTCGCTGGGGATGCCGACGATCCGGGGGATGTCTCCCCGCCCGGCGATGCCGGGGGCAACTGGGGAAGGACGACGGCGGCGATGGTGGCCAGCACCAGCAGCACGACTGCGGCGGGCGCCGCGATCCTGCGCGCTGGCTTCGGGAGCCGGTGCGCGTCGCCTGCGGACGCGTCACTCGGGGGCGTGTCGCTCGGCCCGGGCGCGTCGCCGGCGATCCTGGGCACGTCACTCGGCCCGGGCACGTCGCCGGCCTCCCCGGCCGGCACCGGTGTCCCGAGCTCGTCCGCTGGTCCCCGACCGAGAGCTTCGCCGGCCTCCCAGGCCCGCGTCGTGATCTCGTGCGCCGGTTCCCCACCAGCTGTCCGGCTCTCCGACATGGCCTGTGCAACGATGCTGTGCACTGGTCTTCCACCAGGTGGTTCGGACCCCCAAGTGGTTGCTTCAGTTGCCCCGTGCAGTGGTCGCTCACCCGGTGTCGCGTTCCCCGCCATGACCGTCCCCCGGCGACTCGTCGCGCTCCGCCGGTGTCCACCGCTCGACAGGAAGGGGGCGAGCGCGGCGTCGGTCGTCCGCAACAGAGATGCCTCGGCAGGCCGGGCCGTCCCACCCGCTGTCTGATGGGTGCGACTGCACGCGGCAGCCGCCTGCGTCTCTTACGCCAGGTGCGGGGACTTGACCAGGCTCAACCCGCCTGGCCGACCCCTGGTGGGCGCCCGTGAAGTGCCCGTGGCGTGCCGGTGAAGTGCCCGTGGCGTGCCGGTGAAGCCGCCGCTGGCAGGATTGACGGGTGGAACAACGGGTAGGTGCGGCAATCCGGGCCGTACGAAGGCGGCGGGGATTACGCCAGGCCGATGTGGCTCGGGAAGCCGGCATGTCGCCCTCGACCGTCTGCCGGATCGAGCACGGCCACCTCGCCTCGTACAGCTTCCGGACCACGGACCGGGTCGCGGCCACGCTCGGCATCCGGCTCGACATCGTGGCGCGATGGCGCGGCGGCGAACTGGATCGGCTCCTGAACTCGGGGCACTCGGCGATGCACGAAGTCGTGGCGCGCCGGCTCGGCACCATGCCCGGCTGGCGTTTCGCGCCGGAGGTCTCGTTCTCGTTCTACGGCGAACGGGGAGTGATCGACGTGCTCGCGTGGCACGAGGCGCGGCGAATGCTGCTGGTGATCGAACTGAAGACGGCCATCGTGGACGTACAGGACCTGCTCGCCTCGATGGACCGACGACGACGGCTCGCAGCGCGAATCGGACAAGAGCGTGGCTGGGCCACGGACGGGGCGACCGTGAGCGCGTGGGTCGTGATCGCCGACACGCGCACGAACCGGGCCCGGCTGGCCGCACACTCCGCCGTGCTTCGGGCTGCCTTCCCTGCCGACGGGCGCACGATACCCGGCTGGCTTGCCGACCCCCGATCCCCGCTGGCGGCCCTCTCCTTCCTGCAAGTTGTGCACCGGCGGAACGGTAAGTCCGGTCCCGGCAGCCCGGAGCGCGTCCGTCGGGGTCATCAGGCAGGTGTCGGTCCGCAGTCGAGCACGCGTGAACGGCGTCCGGCTCGCGCAGGGCACCCGCCGGCCCACGAAAGCGGCCCGCCGGGTCTCCAGCCGACCTCGAAACAGCCGTAGCATTCTGCCGGTGCAAGTCCTGCAGGATGCAGTGGGCCAACACTGCGGCGGGATGCCGCCGGTGCAAGTCCCCCAGGATGCAGTGGGCCAATACTGCGGCGGGATGCCGCCGGTGCAAGTCCCGCAGGATGCAGTGGGCCAACACTGCGGCGGGATGCCGCGGCCAGCATGCGGCGTGCGCCGTGAGGACGATGCGGCGGTGCACCGCGGCCAGCATGCGGCGTGCGCCGCGAGGACGAGCGCGATCGCTGAGTGCGTCCCCGCCCCTCAGCGTGCGTCCCGGCCCCTCAGCGTGCGTCCCGGCCCCTCAGCCGAAGTTGCGAAGCTCCGGCCAGAGCGCCGGCCACGCCATGGGCAGCGACCGGCAGATGAAGACCCCCGCGCCCTGCTCCTGGTTGTCCAGCCCGACCCCGTTGTTCACCACGCCCGCGTCCGTGCACGGCCCGAACAACGACGTCCGGTACCCCGGATCCCAGTGCCCGACCAGCACCACCACCGTGCGGTCGGCGGGAGGCGGGCCCCAGTACCAGAAGCCCGTGTGGCCCGAGTAGACGGGCGGGAGGCCGGATCCGAGCAGATCGAGCGCGCCGGCCTCGCCGTAGTTGGCGGTCACGATGACCGCACGCGACCGGTCCGCCGCGGGCAACTGCGCGACCGCGCCCTCCACGGCCGCGACCAGCTCCGGCCAGCCCACCTGTTCGGCCGATTCCTTGTAGATGACCGGGATCGGGGTGGTCGCCAGCGTCGCCGGCGGCAGGATCGGGAGCACCAGCACGGCCACCAGCGCCCCCGACCCGACGGCCGCGACCCCGAATACGCCGGCCCGCAACCGCACCCGGCCGCGCGAGAGCCACCCGTCGAGGACGATCGCCCCGGCCGCAATTAGCACCGGGAAGTAGCCGACCGCGTAGTAGCTCTTGCCGCCCGTGCCGAAGACGAGCACGAGCGTCACGACGAACGCGTATCCGACCGTCCGCCACGGCCGCGAAGCCGGGGACCGCAGCAGCCACCAGGCACCGGCGAGCATGACCGGGAAGAGCAGCGGTCCCGCAAGCAGCAGCACCTGCGGCACGAAGGTCGCCCGGTTCTCGCCCGCGTTCCCCGCGATCCCACCCGCCATCTGGAGCTGCGGCAGGCCGTTGGCCACCTGCCAGGCCAGGTTCGGAAGCCAGATCAGCAGCGCCAGCGCGACGGCACCCCAGGCCCAGGGCGAGCGGAACACCTCCCAGCGGCGCGCCAGCACCAGGCCCGCCGCGAGCCCGGCCGCCAGGAACAGGATCGTGTACTTGTTCTCCAGCCCGATGCCGCCCACCACGCCGACCGCCAGCCACAGCCGCGGATCGGCGCCGCCCAGCAGCCGGACCACGAGCAGGAGCGCGAGCCCGCACGCCAGCAGTTCGTACGTGGCCGTGCTGTCCAGGTGACCGGCCGCCAGGAAGCCGGACAGGGCAAGGGTGAGTGCCGCCAGCACCTGGGCCCGGCGCGAACCGCCCATGTCGCGGGCGAGCAGCGCCGCGACGACGACCAGCGTGCCGACGACCAACGCCGGAAGGATCCGGATTGCCGTGGGCGACAGGCCGAGAAGCCAGACGGCCGCGGCGGAGAGGAGCGGCGTGAGAGGCGGCTGGTCGGGATACCCGAGCGCGGGATGGCGCCCCGCCACGATGAAGTAGAGCTCGTCGCGGTGGAAGCCGTACAGGGGCGACAGGACGATGAGGGCGCCCACGACTGCGGCTGCGATCGCGCCCACCCACGCGACTGGGATCGGGGCGACGGAGGTCGGGGTCAGGGCGACCCGTGTCGAGGCGACCGGGCCCGGGCCGGTGGACGCGCCGGTGGCGTTCTGGCGCTCGCCGGTGGCGTTCTCGCGCTCGACTGACATGCCCCCTCCTGGCACCCGGGGTCGACGCGACCCACGCCGCACAACCTACCCTGCCGGCGGCCGGGTGACCATGGCTGGGTTGCCGTCCCGGGCTCGACGAGGCGCAGCGGGTCGGACGACTCGACGGGCCGCGACGCCCGGGCCTATCGCCCGGCCGGTGAGCGTCGCCATTCGACGACGACGAGGCCGATGGCACCGAGCACGAGGATGCCGCCCACTATCCCCCAGAACGAGCTGCCGGT
>JAJYDP010000597.1 GCA_021777365.1 Chloroflexota bacterium
CAGGGGGCCAACGCTTCCCAAGCAAGATGTCGCGGGTTCGAATCCCGTCTCCCGCTCCACTTCCTCCCCATCCGACCCAGGCACAATGTGGCCGCGTGCGGGGACTCCGGCGCCAGGCCCTTGACAGGTGCCCGGATTCGCCGGAAACCGGGGGTCCCGCGGAGGGACGCGACGACCAGCGGAGCGGCTGCTGCCCGCCGCGCAGGTCGGCGACGTCGGCATCATCGCCCGGATCCCGCTCGCGTCGGGTCTGCACGCCGTCGAGCAGATCCGCCCCCTCGTGCCGGAGGGCTGGACGATGGCCCAGTTCGCACTGCGCTGGGTGATGATGCACGGGGCCGTCAGCACGGCCATCGCGGGCGCGCGCGACCCTGATCAGGCGCGGGCCAACGCCTCGGCGTCGGAACTCGCCGGGATCCCGGCATCGGCGATGGATGCGCTGGCCACCATATACCGAGACGAGATCACCAGGATGGTGCACCAGCGCTGGTGAGGAACGGGACCGTCGCAGGTCGCGGATCTCGCTGCGAACGGCGGTGTCGGCCCCACCTGGTCTCGGCCTGTCGGGGCGAGCCCTCTCGTCCCGACCCTTCGAGCAGAAGACTCCCCGGCCATGTGACGCTGGCCGCCGACTCTGAGTCGGCTGCACGGTGCTCGACCCGTCAGCGGTCTGCCAGGGTGGCCAGGAATTGGGCGGGAGTCATGACGGGCGCGAGTCCGCTCAACTCGAGCAGGTGCGAGTTGCCCGACACGAGCGCATCCACAGCTGCGGCGCGGGCGAGGTCGAGCAGGAACTGGTCGTCCGGATCGGGGCAGAGTGCCTCGCCGGGCGGCGGATCCTCGTGGATCGTGCTCTCGTGCTCGATGAGCTCCGCGAAGGCGGCGATCTCGGTGGCGGTGACGTAGGCATGGAACCTGGGGCGTGCCAGGACCTCGGCCAGCTCGGCCAGCAGCATCGGCGACACGACGAGCTCGAAGGCGCCCGCGCGCAGCTCGAGAAGGAGCGCGGCGCTTGAGCCGCCCGGGCTGATCAGCGCCGAAACGAGGACGTTGGTGTCAAGAACCGCGCGAGGCACGCTTGTCCGCCCGGGCCGCGTGGGTCTCCTCGAGGGCGAGGCGCATCGCGTCGTCCTCGCTCAGATTGCTGCGCGCCCAGACGCTGGCGAGCACGTCGAAGCCGAGATAGGCGCGAAGTGCCTCCTCCACCACCTCGGAGTCGCGCTTGTCGGTCCGGGCGGCACGGACGCGGGCTGCCCGCATCACGTCTTCGTCGACGTACAGCGTCACCTTCTTCTTGGTCGCCATAACGACAGCATAGCGGTGTGACGCCATTCTGGCAAGATGATCGGCCATGACGATGCCAGGCGGTGATGAGCTCGCAGTCGCACGATCGCACCCGGGGTGCTCTCGCTGCCGCCGTAACGGCTCGTCGAGTGCGCGGTGCCGAATGCCTCAGATCAGCGGCCCGGTCCCTCGTGTCCGCCGCGCCAGCTCGACGAAGGGGCGGAGCCGGATGCCGAGCTCCTGCGCGGTGCGGCGGAAGGCGGCCAGCTTCGCCTCGTCGCTCCCCTCGACCTCGGCCGGATCCTCGAGGCCCCAGTGGAGGCTGTGGTGCTCGCCGGGAAAGACCGGGCACACCTGGCGGGCCCGATCGCAGACGGTGATCACGTAGTCGAAGGGCTGGCCGAGGAACTCCGTGACGCTCTTCGAGCGGGCACCCGACCAGTCGATCCCGGCCTCCGCGAGCACCTGCACGGTGAGCGGGTGGACGCCCTTCGGCTCGGTGCCCGCCGAGACCACCTGGAAGTCATCGCCGCCGTACCGCCCCAGCAGCGCCTCGGCCATCTGGCTGCGGGCCGAGTTGCCGGTGCACACGAAGAGCACCCGGATGGGTCGGTCGGGCATCGTCTCATCCCCCTGTTGCGGCAGGCTTACGCTCGCAGGGCGTCGGGAACAGCCGTCCTCGAGATGACCAGGTCCTCGCGCGAGGCCTCCTCGATCGTCAGGCCGGCCGGCTCCGGCAGGACGAGCGTGAGCAGCGCGCCGGCCACCGCGACGCCGGCCGTGAACAGCAGGGTCACATGGAGCCCGAGGGCCGACTCGAGACTCGGGAACGCGTACACGCCGACGAAGGCGCCGATCTTGGCGATCCCGGACGAGATGCCGTGGCCCGTCGTGCGGCTGGTCACCGGGAAGACCTCGCTCGGCAGAACGAACGTGGTGACGTTCGGGCCGAACTCGGTGAAGAAGTAGCTGATGCCGTAGACGACGAGGAACGGCAGCACCACGTGCGTCAGGTTGGGCACCAGCCCGATGACCGCGAACGCGGCCGCCATCCCCAGGAAGCCGATCCACTGCAGCCGCCGGTGGCCGATCCGGTCGATGGTCACGATCGCCAGGATGTACCCGGGCGCGGCCGCGAGGGCAAAGATGACGAGGCTCCACGCCACCGACTGGATGAGCGCCGCGTGCGGCGCAACGGTCGAGAGGATCAGGGGCGTGGAGATCGTGTTGCCGTAGAACGCGTAGTCGAGCAGGAACCAACTGCCGGCCGTGCCGAGCAGCAGGAGCAGGTTGCGCGGGTTCCCCAGGAAGTCGACCAGTCGCTCGTGGATCCGAGGTTCGGTGATGGCCACGCCCTTGATCTGGCCGTCCGTGTACGCCGCGAGGCTGGTAGCGGCGCCCGCCGCATCGCCCCGGACGCGCGCCCGATAGCGCGGCGACTCGGGGAGCGTCCGCCGCAGATAGATGACCGCCAGCGCGGGAACCGCTCCGAGGCCGAGCATCAGGCGCCATGCCAGGTCGGCCTGCACGCCCGCGGCGAGCAGCGCCATCGCCACGACCGGGCCGATGACGAGCCCGGCGGCCTGCGTGGAGAAGACCATGCTGACCAGACGCCCGCGGTCGCGGCGGTTCGCGTACTCGCTCATGATCGTCGCGCTCACCGGGTAATCGCCGCCGATGCCGATGCCGAGGACGAAGCGGGCGGCGATCAGCCAGGCGATGTTGGGCGCGAGCGCGGTGGCTATCGCGGCGATCGCCATGATCGCCGCCTCGAGGCCGTAGATCGCCTTCCGCCCGAGCAGGTCGGCCAGGCGCCCGAAGATGAACGCGCCGACCACTGCGCCCAGGAGGGCGACGCTGCTGGCCAGCGTCGCCTCGCTCGTCGACAGGTGCCACTCGGTCTTCACCAGCGTGAGCGCGACGCCGATGATGAACAGGTCGTAGGCGTCCGTGAAGAACCCCATCCCCGAGGTGAACATCGCCCGGAGATGGAAGACGCTCAGTGGCGCCTCGTTGAGCGCGTCGGTCAGGGTGGCCCTGCCTGCCGGTCGATCCATCGAGTCTGCACCCCCCGTGCGGTTGCCGTACCGCGCCACCCTATCGGGGCCATGTGACCGTTTCGTCAACCGGACGCTAACTGGGTGTTCCGGTGGCCAAGAACGGGTTGCGACATCTGAATCCGGGCACCGGCGCGGAGCGCCTCCGTGCCCGGCGCGCACGTCCACGGCGCGGTGGAGCGCTCGCGATACGCCGAACGCGCCCGCGTGCGAGCACTCGACCGGGTGGGGCCGCGGGCCGTCAGCGGAGTCGGAGGCGCGCCAGCAACCGCGCGTGCGTGTTCCGCCCGCGCCTCCCTCTGCCCTCGGGCGGCGACGACGCGGGGCGTCCGAGCCGATCGGCCCGGCAGCAGTCGCCGACCTGCGGCTGACACGCAGCCAGTAACCTCACCGTGTCACGTTGGTTACAAGTTCGTGAGGTGACAGTCCGCGGGCAAACGGGCCGTCGAGCGTGATCCCGCAGGCAACCGCGCCGCAGGAGCCGGTGTGGTCAGCGCGTCGGAACGGCGAGGCG
>JAJYDP010000598.1 GCA_021777365.1 Chloroflexota bacterium
GGTTGTCGCCTCCACCGTAGGCGGCGAAGGCGTCCTCACCGGGCTCGAGGGTGACGGTCGCGACGCCCGTCACACCCGGGAACCACATGCCGCCGCCGACAGCCCCCTGCGTGTCCCGGGCGGTCGTCTCCGCACCTGAGGCGGTCACGGCGATCAACGCGGGCCAGCCGTGCAGGGTGCACGTCGTGCTGCTCGTATTGAGGAAGCGGAGCCACGCCCCGACCGTCCCGAGACCTGCGCTGCTGTCCACGACGGAGATCTGGAGCTGGCCTGGCGTGCAGGGCGCGGACGCCGTAGCGGTCGACGCGGCCGGACCGGTGACCACCAGGGCGTTCTGACGGGAGGTGCCGACCACAAGGATCGTGCGGCCATCGGAGGCGATGGCGGACACCGTGCTCTCGGCGGGCGCGAGCGAGAACAGCGTCGTCCAGGACGCACCGTCGGATGACGACCGGATGATGACCGCGTACTGGCCCGGCGTATCGCCGCCCAGTGCGGCCATCACAAACCCACTGGGCGTCCACGCCACCAGTGGCACGCGGGGATCCTGCGCGGTCAAATCCGCGACCTTCTGCCAGGTGATGCCATCCTGCGACGACCAGATCCGACCCTGCGGCTGGTAGCCCGTCCGACCCGAGACGGCAAGGATGCGGTCGGGGCCGGCCGCGATCGTGTTCACCTCCATCGGCCCGCCATCCCCCATGCCTTTGTTGTCCGGGAGCGGGTTCGCGGCCGTCCAGGTCACGCCGTCGCGGGAGGTCCAGATCGCGGCGTCCAGCCGCGACCCGACGTGCCGGTCACCACCGAGCAAGAAGCCGGGACCGCCTGCGGCCAGGGCACCGAGGTTCACGTTCGCCTCAGGGAACCGGACGTAGCTCCAGTGCTGCCCGTCCGCTGAGTGCCAGAGCAGGGGCGTGTTCAGCGGGACCGGCGAACCGCCCGAACCCGAGCCCCCCACGCACCCCTCGTAGCCGCCGAGGACGACGAAGCCGCCAGGGCCCGCGGCGATCTTCTGGGCCGAGAACGACTGGCCAGTGCTCGGTGCCGGCAGGTCGACCGCCGTCCAGTGGATCCCGTCCAGCGAGGTGAAGACCGCGGCCTTCCCGGTACTGCACGGGTACCCCGTGCCACCCACCGCGATGAGTCCTGAGCCCGCCGGCGCCACGGCGTCGAACCCCGCCGGGCCGGAGGGTGTGATGACCGGTTCGTGGCGCGTCCAGTCGGTGCCGTTCGGCGAGGTCAGGACGTGCTCGGCCGCTGGACCGCTGGTCGTCCCGAGCGCGAGAACGCCGTCGCCGAAGGGCACGACATCGGTCAGGGACATGCCCGCGAGGGACGCCGACGAGGCCGTCGCCCATGCGGCAGCCGCCGAAGGCGCGGGAGGCGCCGGACTTTCGACGGCCAGCGCGGCCGCGGGATCGAGGGCCTGCCAGGTGGCGCCGCCGTCGCGCGTGGCATACAGCGCCTGCCGGCCCGCGCTCGCCGCGGCAGCGTCGCCGCCGAGCCCCCACCCGGTGGTGGCGTCGACGAATCCGAACGAGCTCAAGACCGCGAAGGTCCACGGTTGCACGCTGGCCACGCGCGTCCAAATGCGCCCGCCGTCGTCGGTGCGGCGCACGTCGCCCTGGTCCAGCATGATCCATTGCTGCGGCCCGAGCACCGACAGCACGCCCGCCCCATCGATCGTCGGCGTGGTCGTCCAGGATCCGCCGGCATCGCGCGTGGTGAGGATGACGAGCTGCACGCCGCGTCCGTTTCCGAGGCACAGCATGGGCAGCACGCCCGAGCCGTCGGCAATGAGCCGCGGCTGCTGGGCAAGCATCTGGTTGCCGGAGCACCCCGATGGCAGGGGCAGCGTCACGTCGCGCCAGGTCCGGCCCCCGTCGCGGGTCATCGCCGCCCCACCCGGCTCGGTCCCGCCCACGATCACGCCATCGTCGGCGTTGGCGAAGGCCAGGCGTCCGGTGATGCCTGAGCGACCGGTGCCGGTCGGGCGATCCGCCGACCAGGTCCGCCCTCCATCGGCGGTCCAGTACAGGTCGCTGTCGCCGGCACCCTGCGCCGAGCTCCCCGAGAGCAGGGCGAAGCCGTGGTTGGCGTCGAGGAAGTCGAACTGCACCTGCGGGATCGTGTCGCCGCTGGTGTTGACGGCCGCGGGCGGCAGCTGCACCTTCGTCCAGGTCCGCCCGCCGTCGTCGGTGCGCCAGACGTCCACACGGCCGTAGGAGGGATCGGTCTCGTAGCCGAATGTCTCGGCGGCGGCGACCCAGCCGTGGTTTGCGTCGAAGAACGCGACACCCTTGGGATTGCCCAGGAAGAGGAACGCCGTCGAGGACGGCGTGATGTCGTGCCAGGTGGTGCCCCCATCGTCGCTCATCAGCAGGTGCTGATCGACGAGCGCCCAGCCGTGCCGCTGATCGATCAGCCCGGCCGCACTCACGCCCCCTGCGTTGGGCACGATCGCAGGCGGCGTCGGGATCGGGTTCGGCATCGGGCCGACCGTGGCGGAGCGGAGCGCCAGGAGCCCGACCAGGGTCGCGCCGATGACGGCCACCGCGGCGCGGCCGGCGGCCAGGGCGAGGAGACGCGACTGGCGCCGCAGGCTGCGGACCGGCACCTCGTGGGGCACGGCGGCCACCCGCGCGCGCAGCTCGGGTGGCGTGTGCTTCGGGGCACGCTCCAGCAGCACGGCACGCACGGTCTCGTCGAAGCGATCCTCGCTCATGGCGTCCCCCCGCCCGCTCGTTCGGCCGCCTCGTATGCCGCCCGGAGCGCGCGCAGCGCGTAGTGGAGCCGCGAGCGCACGGTCCCCTGTCGCGTCCCGGTCCGGGCCGCGATCTCCGCGCCCGAGTAGCCCTCGACGTAGTGCAGGACGAGCACCAGCCGGTGCTCCGCGTCGAGCGTGGCGAGGGCGCTGCGCACGGCATCCCGTTCCGCGCCATCAAGCCCCCCATCGGGCGCCGCTCGGTCGGGCAGGTCGGGCAGGCTGATGGGCCGCAGGCGCCGGCGTCGCCAGCGATCCCGGCAACGGTTGACCAGGATGCGATCGAACCAGGCATCGAAACGGGCGGGGTCACGCAGGCCGTCGAACGCGGTCCAGGCGTGGACGGCCGCATCGTGGACGGCGTCCTGGGCCTCCAGGGGGTCGTCGAGGAGCATCGCGGCCAGCCGGTAGGCGCGGTTGAGGCGGGCCGCGGTCAGCCGCCCGAACGCCGCGCTGCGCTCGTCATCGGCCCCCCGCGCCCCTGCCGCCACCCAGCCACCGCCCTCCAGTTCCCGCTCCCCGCTCACATCTCTCCCAGACGCACGAGGGGCCCGGACTGTTCAATCTTCGCGCCGTTCGCAAGCGACGCGCCCGGCCACGGTTAGCGGGAGCAGCCCCGCGATCCCGGGCTCCCACGCGCTTCGTCTCCCATCCAGCGATCCTGTCCATCCCGACGCGAGCGTCGGCTGGCTGCTACGGACCTACCGCGCCTATGGGGAGGACCCCGAGCCAGTGGTCGCCTATCAGATCAACCGCGTGATCAGTCGGGGCCGGACTGGTGGCCGTGGTGCCCGCGATGTCGGCGACGTTGGCGATGGCCGAGGTCGTGGTGACGAACAGGCCGACGATCGGCGCGCCGGCGAGCGCGACGGTGGGAACAAGCACGGCCGCCATCGCCAGCCCGACCGCGTATTCGGCGAACGCCTGTCCCCGTTGTCGCCGGGCCATTGCCGCGCTCCGTTTCCTTGCCGTGCGGGGGAGCCGCGCGGGCGCAACGGAAGGGTGGTCAGGACGGACACAATGTCAACGGTTCGATTGTGGCGTCAGCACCCAAGCTGTCGAAGACCCGGAGCCTCCGGCCCGGCGAGC
>JAJYDP010000599.1 GCA_021777365.1 Chloroflexota bacterium
CCACAACGGCCACGCGGCCATACTTTGTATGGTAGGGCGCGCAGCCCGGCGCTGGGTAGTTGGGCTGGCGGCGGACGGTCGGGGCGCCGGCCTCGGGCCGGACGGTCGGGCCGTTCGCTCCGTGCGCCGGCTCCGGGCCACCCTGGCCAGAGCCGGGTGGCACTCGCCGCCCGTCGTACACTCAAGGCGTGCACGATGAGCGCTGGGCACCCGGCATGCCGGAGCTGCACCGCCAGCCGGTGCGGCAGCCAAAGCGCGGCCAGGATCCGCCGAAGCGCGGCCAGGATCCACCCGCCCGGGTCCCCGAGATCCGCCCGACCCCCCTGCAGCACCACTACATCACGCTGTCGGCGATCGCCCTCGTGTGCGGCGTGGCCGCCATCAGCGCGCTCGAGCTCGGGATGCCGCCGGGCGCGCTCCTCGTCAAGCTCTGCGTGATCGTGGGCGCTCCACTGCTGTTCGTCACCATGGCGGACGCGGCGCTCCGGATCTGGCGCTCCGCGTGGGCCTGGATGCCGGTCGACCGCGGCCGCGGTGTCTTCCGCCTGACGTGGCTCGGCGCCGTCGCGATCCTCTATGTGCTGCTGGCGCTCGCCACGTACCTGGTGGTCACGGCATGAGCGCGGACGAGCTGGCGGGTGGCCAGGGGCCCGTGGACGGGGCGCACGCCGGCATCCCCGACTGGCTGGCGGCAACCCTCAACTACTGCTCGCGCTGCGGCGCCGCGCTGCGATTCGGCCCCATCGAGGGCGAGGAGCGCGAGCGCCTGGCCTGCGAGTCGTGTGGGTACGTCGCGTACGTCAACCCGCGCCTCGTGGTCACCACGCTCCCGGTCACCGATCGCGGAGAGGTGATGCTCCTGCGGCGCGGCATCGAGCCGGGCTACGGGCTGTGGGCGCAGCCGGGCGGCTTCCTCGAGATCGACGAGACGGTGAACGAGGGCGCCATCCGGGAGACGCTCGAGGAGGTCGGGCTGGTCGTGGAGCCGGGCGAGATCGTGGGGCTCTACTCTCGGATCGAGGCCGCCGTGGTCGTGCTCGCGTTCGAGGCGCGGATCGTGGGTGGCGAAGTGCGCACCAGCTCCGAGGCGCTCGAGGTGCGCGCGTTCCGGCCGGAGGCGATCCCGTGGCGCGAGATCGCCTTCCGTACCTCGACCTGGGCGCTGCGCGACTGGATCCGCATGCGCCACCCGGAGCTGCACCCCGACGCGGTGCACTGGTCGGAGGCGTAGCCGGCCCCCCATCGGCCGCTACGGGTCGGCCGCCTACCGGATCGGCCAGATGACCTCGGTCCGGAGCTCGGCGGGATCCCTGGCCTCCGTCGGCCCGACCAGGTACGACTCCCGCGGCGGTCCCGCCATCTCGCGGCCGTTCGCCTGCAGCCACTCGGCGAGCGCCGAGTACGCCCGGCCGATCTCCTCGTACGGGCCCACGTGCAGCGTCGATGCCACGGGCCCGCCGGGGAGGGTCCACCCGACGATGCGTCCCGAGCCCTCGACCGGCGCGGCCACGGGGACGGCGGCCTCCATGTCGACGTCCTCCTCGCGCATCTCCTGGTCGTGGTAGACCGCGAACGGCGGCCCGGCCGGTCTCACGCCGAGCTGGCCGAGCAGGGCGAACTCCTCCGCGTACGCCTGGCCGATGAACGAGGCGATCCCGGCCATCGGAGTGTGGCCACGAATGCTGATCACGGGCTGTGGTGCCGTCTCCCGGATCGCGACGTCGTAGGTCATTTCATGCCCCCTCCCTTCGCTGAGCAGACAGTGTGGACGATCCGGCGGGGCGGTGACGGACGATCTGGGCACCGGCGCCGTGCCGGCCGACCCGTATTGGGGACACCCGGACGGCGGGAGATCGCCGGGGACGGCGTACCGTAGGCGCTGCCGCGGGCGGGCTCTGACCGGGCGGGCTCCGTACCGGACGCGAGCCCACCGCCGCATGCGCGGTCAGGCCAGACGGTCGCCACCGGACGGCGACAGGGAGGATGCCATGACGGTCGCAGTCGCCGGGGGCACCGGGTTCGTCGGGGGCGGGATCGTCGGCGAGCTCGTGCGCCGGGGCGAGCACGTGGTGATCCTGACGCATCGGGCCAGGATCGCGAGGGCCGCGCTCCCCGATCGGGTCGACGTGCGCACTGCCGACGTGAACGGGGACCCGGCCGCACTGGACGCCGCGCTCGCGGGCGTGGACGCGCTGGCGATCGCGCTGGCGTTCCCGAATGCCCCCATGGAGGATCCGTCACGGGGCTGGACGTACGAGCACGTCGACGCGGACGGAACGACGGCGCTCGTCGCGGCCGCCGGACGGGCGGGGGTCAAGCGACTGGTCTACATCTCGGGTGCCGGGGCCGCGGAGCACGCGGATCGCCAATGGTTCCGGGCCAAGTGGCGCGCGGAGCAGGCGGTGAAATCGAGCGGCATCACCCACACGATCATCCGGCCCACCTGGATCTACGGCCCGGGGGACGTCTCGCTGAACCGCTTCCTCGGGTTCGCGCGCTGGCTTCCCTTCGTGCCGCTGACCGGGTCCGGGCGGCAGCTCCTGGCGCCGGTCTTCATCGACGACGTGGCGCGCCTCGCGGCCGACTCGCTGACGGACGCGGCGGCGGCCGACCGCACGTTCGAACTGGGCGGTCCGGAGACGTTCACCATGCGCCAGATCGTGGCGACCGCTTTGAGGGTGGCGGGCAAGCGGCGGCCGATCCTGCCTGCGCCGGCGCCCCTGCTCAGGCTGGGGGCGCACCTGATCCAGCACCTGCCGGGGCGCATGCTGACGCCGGACGGGGTCGACTTCGTGAACCAGCCGGCGACGGTCGACGTGGGTCCGTTGCTGGCGGCGATGCCGCGCCGGTTGACGCCGCTGCGCGAGGGTCTTGGCACGTACCTGGCGCCGGACCGGGCGCGTCAGTAGAGCCGGCGCACCCCGTCCGAGACGTGGAGCGTGAAGATCTCGTCGCCCATCGGCTCGTCAAGCGCGAGCGCCGTGACCTCCGCGCGTCGCGTCGGCTCGTCGCCCATGTGCTCCTCGAGCAGCAGGAGCAGACCGGTCGCCCGGTCGGCCCCCACCAGCAGCCAGCGGTCTGGTCGGTCGACCAGCACCTTCGCGCTGCGTGGGTGATCGCAGCGCACGAGCGTCATCTCGCGGCCGGCGGCCCCCGTCACGATGCCCGGCAGGGAGAGTCTCCCCGTGGCGAGCACGTTGCGGCAGAACCCGTGGGGGTGCACGAACGTGTCGGCGAGGGTGCCGGCGGGGAGCGGGGTCAGTGGGTAGTAGACGCGGCCAAAGGCCGGCAGGTCGTGGTCGATGTCGGCCCCGCGGGGGATGGGCAGGTGTGGCCGGGAGCGCACGACGTTCGCATCGGCGTCGTAGTGGGTGACGGCGCCGCCGTCGATCACCCAGGCCTCGTAGATGGCTCGCGATGGGCCGGGCTGCGAGGGCCCCTCCATCTCGCCCACGACGACCCTGCACGTCCCGGGATGCCGGACCCAGACGTCCGCCCGACCAACGGTGTCCCCGCGGGCGCCGAACCGGCGGTCCACGATCGTCATCCGGAGCGTGTCGAAGCGCTGCTCGGCGATGCGCATGAAGCGGAAGAGGGGGGCGACGTCGGCGAGGCCGACTTGGGTCGGCGTGGCGCCGCTGGGCGTGGGACGCGCGACGGCCGGGACGGGCAGTTCGCTCATGGGCGGCGATCGTAGCAGATGAGGCCGGCGGGGCAGTTGCGGTTGGCGCTGTCCGGTTGGCCCGCGACTGCGTACGTTCGAGGGCCGGATCGTCGTCGCCGGTGGCGCGCCCGCGCGGAGCACAAAAGGGTGCCAGTTGGCACCACGCCGTGGGCCCATATGACCCC
>JAJYDP010000600.1 GCA_021777365.1 Chloroflexota bacterium
TCTTGCGCCGGCGGCGCTCGAGCCGGCCGAGACCGCGGGCCTGATCGCGACCGGCGGCCTCGAGCTCGAGTTCCGGCATCCGCTCGTTCGCTCGTCCGTGTACTACGCCGCCCCGGCTGCCCGGCTGCGGGCTGCCCACGCCGCGCTCGCACGCGCACTCGCCGGCCGCGAGGACGAGCTTCGCGATCGACGTGCGTGGCACCTGGCGGCCGCGAGCCTGGAGCCCGACGAGGACATCGCCCAGGCACTGGAGGCAGCCGCCCTCGGGGCGCGCAGGCGGAGCGGGTATCCGGCCGCCGCGCAGACGTTCGAGCGGGCGGCCCGGTCGTCACCCGACAGCGAGGCCCGCGCACGCCGGCTCTTCGCAGCGGCCGAGGCGTGGCACCTCGCCAATCGCTCGGACCGGGGGGCGGAGCTTCTCGAAGAGGCCGCCGCGGTGGCCAGAGATCCCCTGCTGCGGGCGGACGTGCAGCACCTGCGGGCGCGGATCGACTCGTGGCGCGGACCGGCCCTGGACGCCCACCACCTGCTGTGGACGGAAGCCGGCGCGCTCGAGTCCCTCGCCCCGGAGAAGGCGGCGATGATGCTCGCCGACGCGACCCTGGCGGCGATGACCGGCGGCGACATCCAGCTCGCGGTCGCCACTGCCGAGCGCGCCCACCGGCTCGCGCTCCCCCTTGGCGGTACCGTCGAGGTCATCGCCACGCTCCAGCTGGGCAAGGCCCTGATCCTCACCGGCGACGCGGAGGCGGGATACCCGCTGATCATGCGGTGCACCGAGCTGTTCGACGACCGCGATCCGCTGGCCCACGCGCGGGCGGTTGCCGAGTGCGCACCGGCGCTTATGGCGGTCGAGGAGTACGGCCTGGCGGACCGGCTGCTCGGCGCGATCATCGCGGCGGGGCAGAACGCGAACGCTCTGGGGCTCCTGTCGTACTGCCTCGGGGCGAAGGCGGAACTGGAGGTGTGGATCGGCCGCTGGTCGTCGGCCTACGCGAACGGGTCCGAGGCGATCGACCTTGCCCGGGAGGCGGGACAGGCCGGCCAGCTGTCCTACAACCTCGCGCGCCTGGCGCGCCTCGAAGCCGCACAGGGCCGCGAGGACGAGTGCCGGGCCCACGTCGCCGAGGCCCTCGAGCTCGCCGCCGGCAGCAACTTCGGGTCGACCCTCCCATTCGCCGAATCCGGCGTCGGCCTGCTGGAGCTCGGCCTCGGCCGGCTCGACGCTGCGGTCGCGCATTTCCTCCGCACGAGTGAGCTGTGCGAGCGGGAGGGATTCAAGGGGCCCGGGCGGTTGGAGTGGGAGCCCGACCTGGTCGAGGCATACGTGCGGGCCGGGCGCCGCGACGAGGCAGAGGAGGCGATCGCTCACCTCGAGCGGAGGGCCCACGCGGACGCGGCGGCAGACCCGGACCGGACCACGCACGCGGACGGGGTCGCGCACGCGGACGGGGTCGCGCACGCGGTGCGGATCGCACGTGCGGACCCGAACGGGCGGTCGCTTGCGTCGGCGGCGTCGATGGGCCCCGAGCGACGGTGGGTCGGGTCGACGGTGGCGCTCGCCGCGGCGTGCCGCTGTCGGGGCTTGCTCGCCAACGAGGACGAGCTTGACCGCGTGTTCGCGGCAGCCCGCGCGTGGCACGAGCGCACGACGACGCCGTTCGAGCTGGCAAGGACGGAGCTGTGCTACGGCGAGCAGCTCCGGCGACACGGCCGCCGCATCGACGCGCGGCACCAGTTGCGTTCGGCGCTCGAGACGTTCGACCGACTCGGCGCGGTGCCATGGGCTCGGCGAGCCCGGGTCGAGCTCGCCGCGACCGGCGAGACCGTCCACGCGAGCAGGACGGAGCCGGGGGAACAGCTCACGTCGCAGGAACTCCAGGTCGCGCTGATCGTCGCGGGAGGCGCGACCAACAAGGAGGCCGGCGCCGCACTCTTCCTCACCCCGAAGACGATCGAGTTCCACCTCGCGAAGATCTATCGCAAGCTCGAGCTGCGCTCGCGCAGCGAGCTCGCTCGCCACTTCGCCGCCCAGGCCTCCCCGCTTCCGCGATCAGCTCCCTTCTGATCCCAGCCCATGGCGTTCAAGGAGCCGGAACGCGCACTTTCGCGAAGTGAGATATCCCGAAGTGCGAAGTGAAGGCGCCGCGGCCACCAATTGGTGGTGGTGGTCGGGGCGGCGGGATTCGGACCCGCAACCTCGTGCTCCCAAAGCACGTGCGCTACCGTTGCGCCACACCCCGACGTGATTCGAACCCAGTTAGCGCAGGATACTCGACATCCGTGACGCGACGTCGGGCCCCGCTTCGGGCACCTCGTTGCCTCCACCGCTCGAATCGCACAACACGGGCCCAATCGCAGGCGGATCGGCACGCGGTCTGCGGGTCCCGTCACGTGGCACGCGAGGGGCCGGTCTTCCGGCCCAACCGAACCGACCGCCGCATGGGGGGCACATGCGACGATCTCGATGCGATCAGTGCCGCTCGTGCGGACCGCATCGCCCGCGTGCCGTTCCAGTCGAGCTCATGCAGCGCCGAGTCTACCGGCCATCGGCACCGGGGCGGTCCGGGCCGTGGAAGGGAGCGCTGCGAGCCCACATGCTGGGTTACGGTATTGCTGGTAAACTGGCACGCATGACGAGGGTGAAGACAACGACATACATCGACGAGCGCCTGAGGCGCGCCGCCAAGACGGCTGCCGCCCGCTCGGGCATCAAGGAGTACGAGCTGTACGAGGAAGCGCTGCGCCGGTACCTGGGCTGGGACATCCTCGAGACACTGCTCGCCCGCTCGAGCGATCTGACCGAGGAGGAGGCGATGCGGATCGCCGTCGACGAGGTGCATGCTGCCCGCGAGGCGCGCGCCCGTACGGCGATCGAGCGCGCGGGCCGTGCGCCCCAGGGGCAGAGCCGCAGCTGACGTGCCGGACTCTCTTCCACCACGCATCGTGGCCGACACCAACGTGTTCGTGTCGGCGCTCCTGCAGCCGACCGGGGCGCCAGGTCGCATCCTTGGCGCGTGGCGCGACGGCGAGATCGAGCTGGTGGCGTGTCCGGCGCTGCTTCGCGAACTCGCCGACGTCCTCGCTCGCCCGCGGCTGAAGGGGCGCCTCGCCGCCGAGGAAGCGCAGGCTCTCGTTGCGCTCCTCCGCGGACAGACCGAGCTGCGAGCCGACCCCATCGTCGAGCCCGGGCTGACGCGCGACCCGAAGGACGACTTCATTGTCGCCCTCGCGCGGAGCACGCGTGCTACCTGCATCGTATCCGGCGATCGGGATCTGCTCGACGCCACGAACTCGCAGCCACGGGTGCTCTCGCCAGCACAGTTCCTCGAGGCGCTCCAAGCCGGACGCCTGTGATGGGCCCAGCGAGTCGGTCGTGGGAGGGCGCGAACGGGATGGATCCGCGCCACACGCCGACTGTCGCGAGCGTCAATATCGACTACCCTCCCACCAGGAACGCGACCCCCGCGACCACCAGCACTCCCTCGATAAGGGTCACGAACACCCGCTCGGGCAGCCGGTCCACGATGCGCTTGCCGGCGGCGGAACCCGCGATCATCAGCGGGCCCATGGCGACGCCGATGGCCAGCGACCGCGCCGTGAGGATCGACGACTGGCCGTAGGCGACCAGCTTGGTCACGTGCATCACCACGGTGCACAGGGCCTCGGTCCCGATGTAGGCGCCCTTGACCAGGCCGTAGGCGAGGAAGAAGGGCGCCATCAACGGCCCGACGCTGCCGAGCAGAGCGGAGAGGAAGCTGAAGAGCCCGCCGATCAGGACGAACCCGCGCAGCGGAGGCCGCCGGGGCGGGCCGGGGCGGAGGTGCCGCCACGCGACCG
>JAJYDP010000014.1 GCA_021777365.1 Chloroflexota bacterium
GGCGGGGGTTCGCGAGCGTCTTCAGGACCGTGGCCTGCATCACGCAGATCTCATCCATGGATGCGAGGATGAAGTCATGCGCACCTATGCATCAGTAGCGTCCGTGCCCGAATAGGCCGTGCTGCAAAGCCTCGACCCCGACGGGCCGATTGCACCGGTCCGAGGTGACTGGTGACCTGCCCCTGGTCGCTCACCCTCGGGGGCGGTCCGGCGCCGCGGCCGACCCGTCGACCGGCCGGCCAGCCGTTCCCGGCCGTTCCCGGCGGCCCTGCCGGGCCGGAGCGGGGTACCCTACCCATCCGGAGGGCTCCGTCTCCGTGTGGAGTGTCCCGAGGGGGCCATTCGGCAGCTTGGGCGGGTCGCCCGCCCACCGGAGAATTACCCGATCCGCGTCCCGCACCGCAGAGCGCACCCATGTCCGTTCCGCCTCCCGAATCCCGCACCGACGACCACGCCGTTCACCTGCGGCTCGTGCAGCCGTGGGAGGGCGACCCGGCGCGCGCGCGCGCGTCCCTGGACGACGGCGGCGCGGAATGGCTCGGAACGCCGCTGGATCGCCCGGTCGACCGGCCCGACGTGCGCCGCTTCGAGAGCGACCTGGTCCTCCCGATGCGCGAGCAGGCACGCCACATGGTCCTGCGCAAGGCCGCCCTGGTGGACCTGGGGCCGGTCGAGTCGATCCCCGGCGGGTTCCGGGTCGACGTGAGCTGGCGGTCGGCCAACCTCGCGCCCCTCTTCCCGGTCTTCGTGGGGACGCTGACGGTCCTGGCAGGCGAGCTGACGCTCGAGGGCTACTACGCGCCCCCGGGTGGCGAGATCGGGGTGATCCTGGACCGCGCGCTGCTCAACATCGCGGCACGCGGGACGGCACGCTGGTTCCTGGGCAAGGTCGCCGAGGCGCTCGCGCCCGAAGCCGCAGGGCGCTGAGCCGGCAGGTCGCCGGGGCGTCCCCTCCGACCGCGACCTGCGCTGCTAGGAGACCAGCGGGAACGGGTGCTCCGCGTCGAGCCCCAGGTCGCCGATCGCGGCCTGCGCCACGGACCGCTCGATCCGCTCGCCGGCCGCGAGCGCAGCGAGCGTCGCGACCACGATGTGCTCGGCGTCCACCTCGAAGAAGCGGCGCAGCGCTTCGCGCGTGTCGCTCCGACCGAACCCGTCGGTGCCCAGCGAGACCCAGGTGCCCGGGATCCACCGCGCGACCTGGTCCGGCACCGCGGTCACGTAGTCGCTGGCGGCCACGATGGGGCCCGCGGCCCCGGCCTCGGAGAGCGCCGCCGTCACGTACGGGACCCGCCGCGGCTCGCCCGGGTGGAGCCGGTTCCAGTGCTCCACCTCCAGCGCCTCGGCGCGCAGCTGCTGGTACGAGGTCGCGCTCCAGACGTCCGCCGCGACGCCGTAGCGCCCGGCCAGCAGCTCCTGTGCGCGGAGCACCTGCTGCATGATCGAGCCGCTCCCGAGGAGCGTCGCGCGGGCCCGCGCGTTCCCCTCGATGTCAGGAGCCCCGCGGAAGCGGTAGAGCCCGCGGACGATCCCGTCGGCGACGCCGTCGGGCATCGAGGGCATCACGTAGTTCTCGTTGTACACGGTGAGGTAGCAGCTGGTGTCGTCGCCGCCGAGCATCCGCGCGATGCCGTCCCGGACGATCTCGGCCGTCTCGAAGGCGAACGCCGGGTCGTAGGCGCGCATGGCGGGGTAGACCGAGGCGAGCAGGAGGCTGTGCCCGTCGTCGTGCTGCAGCCCCTCGCCGTGCAGCGTGGTCCGGCCGGCCGTGGCGCCCACCAGGAAACCGCGGCCGCGGATGTCGCCGAGCGCCCAGAACTGGTCGCCGGTCCGCTGGAAGCCGAACATCGAGTAGAAGATGTAGAAGGGCAGCATGGGCTCGCCGTGCGTGGCGTAGCTGGTCGCCGCCGCCTGGAACGAGGCGCTCGATCCGGCCTCGGTGATCCCCTCCTCCAGCACCTGCCCGTCCGTCGCCTCGCGGTACGAGAGGACCAGGTTGGAGTCCACCGGCTCGTAGCGCTGGCCGTGCGCCGCGTAGATGCCGACCTCCTTGAAGAGGGGATCCATGCCGAAGGTGCGGGCCTCGTCGGGCACGATGGGCACCACGCGCCGCCCCGCGTGACGGTCGCGGATCAGGTTGCGCAGGAGCTTGGCGAACGCCATGGTGGTCGAGACCGCCTGGCCGCCGGAACCGTCGCGGAACTCGGCAAAGACGGCGTCCCCGGGCAGGTCGACCGGCTTCGGCACCACCACCCGGCGCGGAAGGGGGCCGCCGAGGGCCCGCCGCCGTTCCAGCAGGTAGCGGATCTCGGGTGCGTCGGGTCCCGGATGGAAGTACGGCGCCTCCTTGAGCTGGGCGTCCGGGATGGGCAGCTCGAGCCGGTCCCGGAAGATCCGGAGTTCGGCCTCCGAGAGCTTCTTCGCCTGGTGCGTGATGTTGCGCGCCTCCACGCCCGGTCCCAGGGTCCAGCCCTTCACGGTCTTGGCGAGGATCGCGGTGGGCGCGCCCCGGTGCGCCAGCGCGGCGCTGTAGGCCGCGAAGACCTTCCGGTAGTCGTGCCCGCCGCGCCGCAGGCGCTGCAGCTCGTCGTCGGTCCTGTCCGCCACCATCGCCTGGAGGCGCGGATCCCCGCCGAAGAAGTGCTCGCGGATGTACGCGCCGGATTCCACCGAGAACTTCTGGAACTCGCCGTCCAGCGTCTCGTTCATCCGGTGGACCAGCACGCCGTCCACGTCGCGCGCGAGGAGCTCGTCCCACTCGCGGCCCCAGATCACCTTGATGACGTTCCAGCCCGCGCCGCGGAAGAGGCCCTCCAGTTCCTGGATGATCTTGCCGTTCCCGCGCACCGGCCCGTCGAGGCGCTGCAGGTTGCAGTTGACCACGAAGGTCAGGTTGTCCAGGCCGTCCCGGCCGGCGAGTCCCAGGGCGGCGATCGCCTCCGGCTCGTCCATCTCGCCATCCCCGAGGAAGGCCCAGACGTGGTTGTGGCGCGTGTCCTTGATCCCGCGCGCCGCCAGGTAGCGGTTGAAGCGCGCCTGGTAGACCGCGGCCAGCGGGCCCAGCCCCATCGAGACGGTGGGGAACTCCCAGAAGTCGGGCATCAGGCGGGGGTGCGGGTAGGAGCTCAGTCCCTCACCCGGCACGACCTCCCGACGGAAGTGATCGAGCTGGTCGACCGTCAGCCGGCCCTCGAGGAACGCCCGCGCGTAGATCCCCGGCGCGGCATGCCCCTGCACGAAGACCTGGTCGCCCATCCCTTCCGCGTCCTTGCCGCGGAAGAAGTGGTTGAAGCCCACCTCGTACAGGGTCGCCGCCGAGGCGTAGGTGGCCAGGTGCCCGCCGATCCCCGCGGTCAGGTTGTTGGCGCGCAGCACCATCGCTACCGCGTTCCAGCGGACCATGCGGCGGATGCGGTGCTCCATCACCTCATCGCCGGGGAACGGCGGTTCCTGCTCGGGCGAGATGGTGTTGATGTACCGGGTCTGGGTGAGCGGCGGCAGGCCGATGTCCAGCTGCCGTGCGCGCTTCAGCAGGCGGTAGAGGATGAACTGGGCGCGGTCCGCGCCCGCGGTGCGCACGACCGAGTCGAGCGCATCGATCCAGTCGAGGGTTTCCTGAGGGTCGCTGTCGGGGAGCTGGCGCTTGAAGTCGCCGTAGGCATCGAACATCTCGCGCGCATGGTACGGCCGATGTCCGGATGGCGCCGTCGTCCCGGTCGCCGGAACGCGCGCGCCGGGCGGGCCGGCGGGCCCTCAGGCGCTCCGGCCGGGCGCCTCGCCCTCGGACCGCGCGCCGCTCACCGTGCCATCCGCCGGCAGGCGCTCCAGCAGGCGCGCGAGCTCCCGGAGCTCCGCCTGGTCGAAGTGGTCGGCGAAGTGGCGACGGACGCCGTCGAGGTGGACCGGTGACGCGGCCTCCAGGCGCGCCACGCCCGCCTCGGTCAGGACCGCGAAGGATCCCCGGGCGTCCGAGGGGCATGTCGCGCGTCGCACCAGCCCATCCGCCTCCAGCCGGTCCACCAGCCGGGTGACCCCGCTGCGGCTGAGCAGGACGCGGTCCGCCAGCTCGTGCATGCGAAGGCGGCCGCCGTCGGCCGCGGCGAGCTGGACGAGCACGTCGTAGTGGGCGAGCGAGACACCGCCCCGGGCGACGAGCTCGGCCTCCAGCTGGCGCATGACGGCGACATGGGCCTGCAGGAAGGCGTGCCACGCCCGCATGCCGTCCGGCCCGAGGATGCGCTCCCCGGCCACCACGGGATCCCGCCTCGCCGTCACGTCCTGCACCGCGTGCTGCCCGGCCATCCTGCCTCCACCCCCCTGCTGTCCGGCGCGATCATACACGCCGGGGACAGGTAGTTGCCACCGCAATGATCCAGTGCTATAGTTGCGCTCGCAACCACATCGGCCGCACGAGCGACCGGACACGACAGAGGAGCCTCGTCACCAGATGGCCGCATGGCAGCTTGATCCCGTCCATTCCTCCGTGCAGTTCTCGGTACGCCACATGATGGTGTCCAACGTGCGCGGCAAGTTCCGCGACTTCGCGATCGACGTCGCGTTCGATCCCGAGCGCCCCGAGCAGGGGACGGTGCGGGCCAGCATCCAGGCCGCCAGCATCGACACCTCCATGGAGCAGCGCGACGCGCACCTCCGGTCCGCCGACTTCCTGGATTCGGACACCTTCCCGACCATCGAGTTCGCCTCGACCCGCGTCGAGCGGACCGGCGAGGACCGGTTCCGCCTGCATGGCGACCTGACGATCCACGGCCAGACGCGCCCGGTGGCCCTCGACGTGGAGTACCTCGGCGCGGCCCGCAACATGCAGGGCGGCCTGAGCGCCGGCTTCTCCGCGCAGACCCGGATCAGCCGCAAGGAGTGGGGCCTGACCTGGAACGTGGGCCTCGAGGCGGGCGGCTGGCTCGTGGGCGACGAGGTCCGCGTCGAGATCGATCTCGAGCTCCTCTCGGCGGCGCAGACGGCCAGCGCGACGGCCGGAAGCAGCGCGGCCTGACACCTCCCCGCCATCCGCGCGAAGCGACCCGGCCCGGATCCCGGCCGGGTCGCTTCGTATCCCGGCCGTGCGTGGCTCCGGCGCAGGACCGCTAGACTTCGGGGATGACGGAGGACCACGACAGCGCGAGGGAGCGCCCCGGGATGGACGACGAGACGGCGCGGCCAGGGAACGAGGCGGAGCCGGAGGACGGCGCGGAGCGCGAGCGGCCGGCAGTCGCCTCCGAGGGACGCCCCTTCGGGGTCGGGATCGACGTCGGCGGCACCGGTGTCAAGGCGGCGGTCGTGGACCTGGAGACCGGGTCACTCGTGTCGGCGCGCCTGCGCGAGAAGACCCCGTCACCGTCCACCCCGGACGCGGTGGCCGAGGCGGTGGCGCGCCTGATCGAGGGGATCGAGGCCTCGGGGCACCGCACGAAGGGGATGCCGACCGGGGCCGGCCTGCCCGGCGTGGCCAAGGACGGCTGGCTCAGGACCGCCGCCAACATCGACGACAGCTGGCTCAAGGTGCGGGCCCAGGACGTCCTCGAGCAGCATCTCGACCGGCCCGTCGTGATCATCAACGACGCCGACGCCGCGGGCCTGGCGGAGATGCGGTACGGGGCGGGCGTGGGCCAGCACGGCGTGGTGCTGATGCTGACCATCGGGACGGGGATCGGCAGCGCCCTGTTCGTGGACGACCGGCTGGTGCCGAACACGGAGTTCGGCCACCTGGAGTTCCACCGGCGCGACGCCGAGACCCTGGTCAGCGGCGCGGCGCGCGAGCGCCGGAAGCTGGGCTGGAAGGCCTGGGCCCGCGAGTTCGACCAGTACCTCGACCGGATCTACCGCTACTTCTCGCCGGACCTGGTGATCCTCGGCGGCGGCGTGAGCAAGGAGACCAGGCGGTACCTGCAGTACCTGACGCCGCGGGGTCCGCTCCAGGTCGCGCGCCTGCTCAACTCCGCCGGGATCGTGGGCGCGGCGCTGGCGGCCGCCGAGGCGGGCGGCTATCGCCCGCCCGTGTCCGCCGGTGCAGGGACGGTGGTCGCCGCCGGCTGACCTGCCGGCGACATGGCCCCGGCTGCGCCGGGTGTCAGGCGACCCAGCGACGCCGGAGCACCCCGCGCACGACCTCGGCGACGAGCGCCGGCAGCAGGGCGACCGCGGCCACCAGCCCCCAGTCCGACAGGTCGAGCACCGTGGCGCGGAACGCGTCGGCGACCGGCGGGACGTACGGGATCAGGAACTGGACCACCACCGTGACCACGCCGCCGGCCAGGAGGAGCGGGTTCGGCCGCAGCCCGAGGACCGGCAGGCGGAGGCTCCGGTTCGCGTTGGCCCGCACCGCCTGCCCGGCCACCAGTGCCGAGTAGGCGAGCCAGCGGGCGTGCTCGAAGCCACCCGGGTGCACCTCCATGATCACCAGCGCGGCCACCGCGCTGAAGCCGCCGGCCAGCGCGATCCGGGCCAGCAGCGTGTCGTCCAGCAGCGGGTGGTTCCGCGGCCGGGGCGGGACCCGCATGGCGTCCGGCTCCTCCCGCTCGATCTCGAACGACACCACGGTGAGCATGTCGATGAAGACCTCGAGCCAGAGGATCTGGATCGGGAGCAGCGGCTGCGAGTAGCCCGCGATCGTTGCGATGAGGATGAAGCCGAGCATCGCGACGTGCGTGGAGACCAGGAAGACGAGGCCCTTCTGGACGTTGGCCACGATCCGGCGTCCCTCGCGGAGGCCGTACATCAGGGTCGCGAACGAGTCGTCTCCCAGGATCAGGTCCGAGGCCTCGCGGGCGACGGCGGACCCGCTCCCCATCGCCACCGCGACGTCGGCGTGCTGGAGCGCCGGCGAGTCGTTCACGCCGTCGCCGGTGACGGCCACGGTCCGCCCGGTCGAGCGCGCCGCATCCACCAGCCGCAGCTTGTCCTCCGGTGCCGCGCGGGCCACGATGTCCATCGAGGGCAGCTCCGCGCGGAGCCGGCCGTCGTCCCAGGTGGCGAGTTCTGCGCCGGTCACCACGCGCTCCCCCCGCATCCCGGCGTCGCGGGCGATCGCCGCCGCCGTCAGCGGATGATCGCCGGTGACGATGATGGTCTGGATGCCGGCGCTGGAGGCCAGGTGCATGGAGTCCGGGATCCCGTCGCGCAGGCGATCCGCGAACCCCACGAGGGCGAGGGGCTTCCACGGGTCGTTGTCCGCCCGGCCGGCGAGGAGCAGCAGCCGCTCCCCGGCATCGGCATCGCGCCGCACCAGCTCGTGCCAGGCGTCGTGCTCGGCCGGGGCGAGCCCGTCGGCGAAGGCGAGGACGGCCTCGGGTGCCCCGATGACGAGCTCTTCCACGACGCCCTGGCGGACGGAACGGGTGCGCGAATACGGGCGATCGTCGCTCACCGGCTCGGCACCGATCAGCTCCGCGGGATCGAGCTCCGGATCGCCCCCTGCATCCTTGAGCGCGGAGGTGAGCGAGCGGGTGAAGGACCCGGGCCGCGCCCCGGTCCCCACGCTCCACGCGTCCTCCTCGGCCCGCAGCGCGGCGGTCAGCAGCGTGCGCCGCCGGTCCGGGTCCGGGATCTCCCCCTCGGGCGTGCGCAGCGCCGTCAGGGCGAGGCGGTTCTGGGTCAGCGTGCCGGTCTTGTCGGTGAGGATCAGGTCGATCGCGCCCAGGGTCTCCTGCGCGTTCAGGCGCCGCACCAGCACGCCGCGCCGCAGCAGGCGGTAGGCGCCCAGGCCCAGGATCACGGCGAAGAGGATGGGCGGCTCCTCCGGGATGGAGGCGATGGCCGCCGAGATGCCCGCCATGAGGTTGGCCGTCGCGGGGTTGCCGCGGAGGAACCCCAGGCCGGTCGTGATGGAGATCAGGCCCACGGCGACCGCGAGGAGGATCCGGACCAGGCGGTCCAGCTCCCGCTGCAGCGGCGAGCGGCGGCGCGACTGCGTCGCCAGCGAGGTGGAGATGCGGCCGAACTCGGTGCGCAGCCCCGTGGCGACCACGATCCCCTCGCCGCGACCGGCCACCACGCTGGTCCCGGCGAACGCCACGGCGTGGCGCTCCGCCAGCGGGGCATCCGCGGGGTCGGGCGCGTCGCGGCCCGGCTCGGGAAGCGATTCGCCGGTGAGGGCGCTCCGGTCGAAGGCGAGACCCTCGGTCCGGAAGAGGCGCAGGTCGGCCGGGGACACGTCTCCCACGCGGAGCAGCACCACGTCACCCGGGACCAGCCGCGCCGCCGGGATCTCCGCGACGGTCGAGTCGCGCCGGACCCGCGCCATGGGCGCGGCGGCATCGCGGAGCGCCTCGAGCGCGCGCTCCGCGCGGTACTCGGTGACGACGTCGGCGCCGACCATCGGGCCGATCATCAGGAGCACGAAGAGGCCGTCCCGCACCTCCCCCAGGGCGACGGCGAGGGCCCCGGCCACGAACAGGAGGAGGATGAAGGGCTCAGTGAAGCTGTCCCAGACGATGTGGATCAGCGAGGGGCGCCTGACCTCCTCGAGCTCGTTGGGGCCGGAGAGCAGGAAGCGCTGCTCGGCGATCCCGCTGTCGAGGCCGGCCGCGGGATCCACGGCGAGGGCAGCTGCGACCTGGGCGGCGGGCTGGGCGTGGGCATCGACGATCGACCCGGGTGGGCTACCGGCAGTCATAGCGCTCCATGGTGGACCGAAGGGTCAACTGTCGCGCATGCCGAAGCGGGCGGGGTCCGGGGGCCGATGGGCCCGGAAGACGCCCGACATGCCCCGGCCGCGCCCGCGGCGGGACCGGCCGCCCACGGGATGCCGAGCGGCGTCGATGGTACCGTCGGCCGATGCAGCTCCACCTGCTCGACGCCACCTACGAGCTCTTCCGGGCCCACTTCGGCCGCCCGCCGGCCACCGACGCGGACGGACGCGAGGCCGGCGCCACCATCGGACTCGTCGAGAGCGTGCTGCGGCTGCTGCGCCAGCCCGAGGTCACGCACCTCGCCTGTGCGACCGACCACGTGATCCGGTCGTGGCGCAACGAGCGATACGCCGGATACAAGACCGAGGCGGGGATGCCGCCGGAACTCCTGGCGCAGTTCGGGTCCGCCGAGGACGCGCTCCGGGCGACGGGCCTCGTGGTCTGGCCGATGGCCGAGTTCGAGGCGGACGACGCCCTGGCGACGGCGGCGGCGCGCTGGGCCGACGCGCCGGGGATCGAGCGGGTGGTGATCCTCTCGCCGGACAAGGACCTCGCGCAGTGCGTGCGTGCCGACGGGCGGGTGGTCGCCTGGGACCGGCGTCGCGAGCGCCTGGTCGACGCGGACGCGGTGCGGGCGCGCTTCGGGGTGGAGCCCGGGAGCATCCCCGACTGGCTGGCCCTGGTGGGCGACGCCGCCGACGGGTTCCCCGGCCTGCGCGGGTGGGGGGAACGTTCGGCGTCGACGGTGCTGCGCCGCTACGGGCATCTCGAGGCAATCCCGGAACGGATGGAGGACTGGGACGTGACGGTGCGCAACCCCGGGCGCCTCGCGGCCGCCCTCCGCGACGGACGGGAGGAGGCCCGGCTCTACCGGGAGCTGGCCACGCTCCGGCTCGACGTGCCGCTCGCGGAGAGCCTGGATGACCTGGCCTGGTCGGGCGTGCCGCGCGGACCGTTCGAGGCCCTGGTCGCGAGGCTGCGCGCCCCGCACCTGCTGGACCGCGTCCCGCGCTGGCGGCTCCCGTGACGGCGCGAGGCGGCCGGAGCCGGGGACACGGGCACTGGCCGGCCGAGCGGGGCCGCGTGAGCCGGCCGGGTGGAACGGGCGGGGCGGCCCGGCGCCGTCAGCCGGCCGGCTCGAAGAGGTCGCCCGCGTAGCGCCGGGGCACCCGCACGTCGAGGGTGCGGGGCTCGACCAGGATCCGGAAGGGGCGCCCATCGGCGCCCTGGAGGGAGCTGCTCCGGACCGCGCTGCCGTCGACCTCCACCGGGGGGATCACCGGGGTGCGGATCGCGATCTCCCGCCCCCGGAAGCGGGGCACCTCGCCGCCCGGCCGTCGCCGCAGGGCGAGGGACCAGCCGAGCCGGATCGCCACCTGCAGATCGTCCGCGGGCACCACGGTGACATCCAGGAGCCCGTCGTCGACGCGGGCGTCCGGCGTCGCGTGCACCACGTTCGCGTAGAGGCGCGAGTTCCCGACGATCACCTGGATGACACGCCCCTCCCAGGCGTCCCGCCCGTCCACCGAGATCTCGACGGGAAACGACCGGAAGTCCGGGATCGCGCGGACGACGCCCACGGCGATCCCGCCGGGACCCAGCCTGGCCTTCAGGCGCGGGTCGGTGTGGTCGAGCATCAGGCCGTCGATCCCGATCCCCGCCATGAGCAGGAAGCGCAGGTAGCGCCCGTCGGGGTGGACCAGCCGCCCCATGTCCATGCCGCGGACGTCGGCGTCCACGAGCGCGGCCGCGGCTTCCTCGGGCGGGCGCGCCACGCCCAGCTCGTGCGCCCACAGGTTGGCGGTGCCGCCCGGCAGCACGCCGAGCTGGGCCCGGTGGCCGACCAGGACGTCCGCCACGTCGCGCAGGGTGCCGTCGCCTCCGGCCCCCACCAGCACCTCGGCCCCGAGGTCGAGCGCCTCCTCCACCTGCCGGCGGACGCTGGTCTGGCGGTCGCGATGCGCCACGTCCACGGTCCAGCCGGCGCGCTCGAGGACGGGGAGCACACGGTGGATCGGATAAGGGCCGCGGAAGGACCAGGGGTTGTCGATGATCCGAGCGCGCAACGTTCACCCGCCGTGGACCAGGGATGGCCGCCGGCCGAGGGCCGGTACGGACACACGCTACACGCGGCCCGCCGTTCGTGCCGGGCGTGGCGCTACCATCCCGGCCCATGAGCCAGGTATCGGCGGGCCGCGCGGTCGTCACGGCGCTCGAGCGCGCGGGGATCCGGCACGCGTTCACCGTCCCGGGGGAGAGCTTCCTGGAGCTGCTGGACGCGCTGCGCGACTCATCGATCCGGCTGGTGACCACGCGGCACGAGGCCGGCGCGGGGTTCATGGCGGAGGCGTATGCGCAGCTGACCGGGCGACCGGCGGTCTGCCTGGCCACGCGCGCCGTCGGGACCGCGAACCTGTCGATCGCCCTCCACACCGCGATGCAGGACTCCGCGCCGCTGGTGGCGATCTCGGGGCAGGTGCCGCGCGCCTTCCGGGGGCGCGAGGCGTTCCAGGAGACGGACCTGGCGGCCACCTTCGGCGCGCTGTGCAAGGGTGCCGCCGAACTCGACGAGCCGGCCGGCGCCGCCGGGGAGGTGGAGCGCCTCGCGTTGCTGGCACGCAGCGGACGTCCGGGTCCCGTCCTCGTGGCGGTGCCCGAGGACGTGCTGCGCGCGCCGGTCGATGCGCCGTGGCCGACGGGCCCCGGCGAGCCGGGCACGGTGGCCGCGGCGCCCGCGCCCCCCGAGCCCCCGGTCGGCGAGGTGCGCGGGGCGCTCCGCCTGCTCGCATCCGCCCGGAGGCCGGTGCTGGTCGCCGGCGGCGGGGTGCTGCGGAGCGGCGCGACGGCCGAGCTGCGCGCGTTCGCCGAGGCGGCCGGGCTCGCGGTGATCGCCGCCTGGCGGCGACCCGACGTCTTCCCCAACGACTCGCCGCGGTACCTGGGCGCGACCGGCCTGTCGGCGGCGCGCACGGTCCGGCCGCGCCTGCTCGAGGCGGACGTCATCCTCGCGCTCGGCACCCGGCTCTCCGAGGTCGCGTCCTTCGAGTACGCGGTCCCGGCGCCGGCCACCCGCCTGGTCCACGTCGACGTCGAGCCCGGCTTCCGCGGCGACAGGCCGGCGCCCGCCCTCACGGTGCGCGCCGACGCGCGCGCGTTCCTGCGCGTGGCGCTCGCGCTGCTCGGCGAGGCGGGCCCGGGCGCGAGCGGCCGGGGACCGGGAGCGCTGCGTCCGCCCGCTTCCCTCGCGGCCCGGCGTGCCGCGGATCTCGCCCGTGACCGCGCGGCGTACGTCGCCGCGGTGGAGCTGCCCGACCCGGGACCGCGCGGCGCCGGGGGACGGGCGCACCCGGCTACGGTCGTGGCGGCGCTCCGGCGGCACCTCCCGGAGGACGCCATCGTCACCACCGACGCCGGCAACTTCGCCGGGTGGGCGGCCCGCTACCTCCCGGTGCCGGCCGGGGGCCGGTTCCTGGGACCGACGTCGGGCGCCATGGGCTACGGCCTGCCGGCAGCGATCGGCGCCGGGATCGCCGCGAGGGAGCTGCAGGGCAGGCCGCGCCCGGTGGTGGCGCTGGCCGGCGACGGGGGGTTCGCGATGCTCATGGCGGAGCTGGAGACGGCCGTGCGCGAGGACCTGCGGCTCGCCGTCGTGGTCTTCGACAACGCCATGTACGGCACGATCCGGATGCACCAGGAGCGCGCGTACCCGCGCCGGGTGGCGGCCACCGACCTGGGCGCCATCGACTTCGGGGCGGTCGCGGAGGCCTGCGGCGCCCGGGCGTTCCGCGCCGTGCACGACGGCGAGGTCGGCGATGCAGTGGCGGCGGCCATGCGACATCCCGGCGTCGCCCTGGTCCACGTGCTGACCGATCCGCGCGTGATCAGCGTGGACGCCACCCTGCCCGGCTGACGCCCGGCGCACGACGGACTCCGGCTGGCCGGGTACTGCCCTGCGGCCCGACCGACGCCCGACGGCACCACGAATGCCCGCCCGGTGGACGGGCGGCAGCAGCCGGGCGGCCGCCGCCGATCCGGATCAGCCGGGGCCCGCCGCCCGGAAGAGCTCCAGTATCCGCCCGTGGTGGCGGGCAGGCGCGGCGATGATCCCGATCGTCGTCGCCGGTCGCGACAGGTCGAACCAGGGCGAACCATCCGCCGCGGTCACCAGCGCACCGCCCTCCTCGGCGATCAGGCCGCCGGCGGCAACGTCCCAGTTCGACATCCCGGTGGGGAGGACGCACGCGTCCAGGCGCCCTGCCGCGACGTACGACAGCTCCAGGGCGGACGACCCGAAGTGGCGCGCGGCCCGCACGCTTCGCCGCAGGTCGCCGAGGTCGGAGCGCCAGTCGCGGGGCGAGTAACCGAGCGCGATCAGGTACTCGTCCAGCGCGGCCTTCTCCGGGTTGCGGATCGGGCGACCGTTCAGGTGCGCACCGCGACCCCGGACGGCGGTGAAGATCTCGTCGCGGACCGGGTCGAGCACCACGCCGACCGCCGGCACTCCGTCCACCGCGAGGCCGATGCTGACCGAGAAGACCGGCACGGCGTTCGCGTAGTTCACCGTGCCGTCGAGCGGATCCACCACCCAGGCCCGGCCCGTGCCGGCCGTCGGACCGGCACCGCCGGCGGTCGCGTGCTCGCCCGATTCCTCGGCCAGGACCGCGTCTCCGGGGAACGCCGCGCGAAGCACCTCGATGATCAGGCGCTCGGACAGGTGGTCGACCTCGGTGACCACGTCGCGGGCGCTCTTCCGGCGGATCTCGCCGACCTTCCCGAGCCGCTCGAGCTGGAGGCGCCCCGCGACCCGGGCGGCGTCGACCGCCACCTCGAGGGCATGGGCAGCGTCGGCATCGGAGACGATCGCGGCAGCGGGCACGGCGCCATTGTATGGGCTGTCCGCGAGTTCGCCGGGAGCTCGCCACGGGCTCGCGGCGAGGGCATGACCTGCCGCCGAGGCTCGGCCGGCCGTGCGGGCGCGGCCTGCGGCGGGTTGCGCGGATGGGCCATGCTGTATCCGTGCCGCTCGTCGCCACGGAACGCCTGACCAAGCGCTATCCCGGCGTCACCGCCCTGGACGACGTGTCCCTCGCGCTCGACGGGGGGATCGTGGGGCTGGTCGGGGCCAACGGCGCGGGCAAGTCGACGCTCCTCAAGGTGCTCCTGGGGCTGGTGCCGGCCACCTCCGGGAAGGCGTGGGTGCTCGGCTTGGACGCCGCCACGCAGGGGAGCCGCATCCGCCAGCGTGTCGGCTACATGCCGGAGCACGACTGCCTCCCGCCCGACGTGGGCGCCGCGGATTTCGTGACGCACATGGCCCGCATGAGCGGGCTTCCGGCCGACGCGGCGCGCGAGCGGGCGGCGGAGACACTCCGGCACGTCGGGCTGTACGAGGAGCGCTACCGGGCGATCGGCGGGTACTCCACCGGGATGCGCCAGCGGGTGAAGCTGGCGCAGGCCCTGGTCCACGACCCGAGCCTGGTCCTCCTCGATGAGCCGACTGCCGGTCTCGATCCGGCGGGCCGCGAGGAGATGCTCGAGCTGATCCGCAGGATCGGCAGCGAGTTCGGCATCGCGATCATCATGGCCTCCCACCTGCTCGGCGAGGTGGAGCGCATCTGCGACCACCTGGTCGCGATCGACGGTGGACGCCTGATCCGGTCGGCGCCGCTGGCCGAGTTCACCGCCCTGACGCGGGTGCTCACGGTCGAGGTCGAGGAGGGATCCGACCGGCTGGCCGACGCGCTCGCGCGCGCGGGCCGCCCCGCCCGTCGGGAGGGCCGCCTGGTCCTCGTCGACCTGGAGGGACCGCCACCCTACGACCTCGTGCGCGACCTCGTCGTCGATCTGGGGCTCCGCCTCGCAAGGGTCGAGCAGGGTCGGCACCAGCTCGAGGACCTGTTCCGTCCGGTCGAGGGGGACACGCCCGACGTCGGCCTCCTGGAGGCCGGACCTCCGGGCGGGCATCGGGCCGGGGACGCGCCATGAACCCCGAGGTCTCCACGCCGCCCGCCGACGTCCGCACGTCGTCCGGGAGCATCTACGACCTCGGGTACCAGCGCTACACCGGGCCGCGGCTTGGGCGCGCCTACGCGGCACGGTCGCTCTACGCGCACGGGCTCGCCGCGGCGTTCGGAATCGGGCGGAGCACGCGGTCGAAGGTGATCCCGATGGGGCTCTTCGTCATCGCGCTCGTCCCGGCCGTCATCGAGCTCGGGATCGCCGCGCTGGCCGGGGGGATCCTGCAGCCGGTCCGCCTCGACAACTACTACTCGCTGGTGGGGACGGTGATGCTCCTCTTCTGCGCCGCCGTCGCCCCCGAGCTGGTCGGGCGGGACCAGCGCAACCACGTCCTCTCGCTGTATTTCTCCCGGGCCCTCGACCGGCGCGACTACGCGCTGGCGAAGTTCGGTGCGCTGCTCACCGCGATGCTCCTCATCGCCCTGGTCCCCGAGTTCGTGCTGTACCTGGGCAGTGCGCTGGTGGGGGCGGATCCGATCGCGTACCTCCGCGCCCACCTGGACCAGCCCGGCCCGATCCTCGCCAGCGGCCTGGTCACCTCCCTGGAGGTGGCGACGGTGGCCCTGGCCATCGCCGCACTGACGCCGCGCCGCGCCTACGCCACCGGAGGCATCGTGGCCGCGTGGTTCATCGCCGACGGGCTCGGCACCCTCGTCGCGTCGGTCGGCGACGTCGCCTGGACCCGCTACGGGGTCCTGCTCAGCCCGTCGCTGGTGTCCGACGGCGCGATCCGCTGGTTCTTCGGCACGGGCGGCGACGAGATCCTCCTCCGGGCCGATCTCCCGGGCTGGTGGTACCTGGTGGCCGCCCTCGTCTACAGCGGAGCGGCCGGGATCGTGATCCTCCGGCGCTACTCGAGGATCCCGGCATGAACAGCCGATGGGCGGGCACGCCGCCCGGCGCGTCTCCCGACGGTCGCGGAGGCCGGGGTGCACGGGCCGTGACCGGCAGACAGCCGCTCTGGTCCCCTGCTCCCGTGCCGGCGGATGTCGCCGCGTCGCCGCTGGCGGTGGTGCACGTCGGACGCTGGTACGGCAACGTGGTCGCGGTCAACGACGTGACGTTCGGGATCGGCCCGGGGGTGACGGGGCTCCTCGGGCCGAACGGGGCCGGCAAGTCGACGCTGATGCACATGCTCGCCGGGCTCCTCCCGCCGTCGAGCGGCCAGGTGCTGGTCGAGGGCCGCCCGGCCGGTCGCGATCCGGCGCTCTACCGGCGGATCGGACTGTCGCCCGAGCGGGACGCGGCCTACGAGTTCCTGACCGGTCGCGAGTTCGCGCTCCTCTCCGCGCGCCTGGCCCGCCTGCCCGACCCGGACGCCGCCGCGCGGCGCGCGATCGCGCTGGTGGACCTGGAGGCCGCCGCGGACCGGCAGATCGGCGGGTACTCGAAGGGGATGCGGCAGCGGGCGAAGCTGGCCGCGGCCCTTATCCACGATCCGCCGATCCTGCTCCTCGACGAGCCGTTCAACGGGATGGATCCGCGGCAGCGGCTGCACATGATGGACCTGCTGCGACGGATGGCCGCGGAGGGCCGCGTCATCCTCTTCTCCTCCCACATCCTCGAGGAGGTGGAGCGCCTCGCCCAGCAGGTGCTGGTCATGGTCGCGGGCCGCCTGGCCGCCTCCGGCGATTACCGGGCCCTGCGCCACCTGATGACGGACCGGCCCCACACGTTCCTGCTCCGCACCAGCGACGACCGCGCCATGGCCGCCGGCCTGGTCGCCGAGGACGCCGTGCTGGGCGTGCAGCTGGTCGATGGCGCGCTCGACGTCCGGGCCGCGGACTACAGCTCGTTCACACGGGTCGTGGCAGGGGTCGCCCGGCGGGCCGGCGTGACGCTCTACGAGCTTCGGCCGACCGACGAGTCGCTCGAGTCGGTCTTCGCCTACCTGGTGAACCGGTGATGGGCACGGCGCCCGCCGCGCTGATGCGCAGGATGTCGGCCGACCGGGTCACCGCCGGGGGCGCCGGCTGATGGGCCGCGACGGGACGCTCCGCCAGCTGCTGGTGCTGACCGCCCGGCAGGCACTGGGGCGCCGCCGGATGCTGCTCGCCCTGCTGGCCGCGTGCGCGCCGGTCCTGGTGGCGGCCATCTACCGGATCGCCGGCGGGGGGGAGTACGAGGCCTGGACCGCCGGCCTCCTGAACGGCCTGGTGGTCACCACGCTCCTGCCGCTCGTGGCGCTCATCGTGGGGACCTCGGTCCTGGGCGGGGAGGTGGAGGACGGGACCATCGTGTACCTGCTGGTCCGCCCGATCCCCCGCCGCGAGATCGTCCTCGCGAAGCTCGCGGTGGGGACGGCCGTCACCGCGGTCGTGATCGGGGCCTCGGCCGTCGTGGCCACGCTCGTCTCGCTCCCCGGCACTGCGGGGCCGGGCACCGCGGTGGCTGCACTCGCGTCGGTGGCGTGGGGCGCCCTCATCTACTCGTCGATCGCGATCGCGCTCAGCCTGCTGACCGGTCACGCGCTCATCGTGGGCCTGGCCTACGTCTACATCTGGGAGGGAGTGGTGGCCGGCCTCTTCACCGGCACCCGGCTGGTCAGCGTGCACCAGTACGTGCTGGGCGTGGCCGCGGCGCTCGACCCGACGCAGCCCTCCCTGCTGCCGTGGCACCTGGACCTGGCAACGTCGCTGGTGCTCGGCGCGGTGGTGGCCGCGGGCGCCACGGTCCTCGCGATCGCCCGGCTTGCGCGCTTCGAGGTGGCGGAGCGCCCCTGAGACGAGGCCGCCCGCGACCCGCGGTCCAGAGCCGCGGCCCGCGGTCCCGCCGCAGACCGCGGGGCGCCACGGCACGACGCAACGCGCGCCACGGTCGCGGGCCCCGATCGGCCGGTAGGATGGCGGAGAACACGCTCCGAGGTAGGGCCCTGTCCGCCACCGACGCCGGCACTTCGCCCCGCGCCCGCCGCGCCGCGACCGTCGCGCTCGAGCACGTCAGCAAGCGGTTCGGAGATCGCGCGGACGGCCAGCTGGCCGTCGACGACCTCGATCTCTTCGTCCCGGCGGGCGCCACATGCGTGCTCGTCGGACCGTCCGGGTGCGGCAAGACCACCACCCTGCGCATGGTGAACCGGCTGATCGAACCGTCGGGCGGCCGCATCCTGATCGACGGAGCGCCGATCGCGGGGCGGGATCCGACCGAGCTGCGGCGCGGCATCGGCTACGTGATCCAGCAGGTCGGGCTCTTCCCCCACCAGACGATCGCGGAGAACGTGGAGGTCGTGCCGCGGCTCCTGGGGTGGCCGGCGGCCAGGCGCCGCGAGCGGGTGGAGGAGCTCCTGCGCCTGGTCGGGCTCGATCCGGCCCGCCATCTGCGCCGGTACCCGGCGGAGCTGTCGGGCGGCGAGCGCCAGCGGGTGGGCGTGGCACGTGCGCTGGCCGCCGATCCTCCGCTCCTGCTGATGGACGAGCCGTTCGGGGCGGTCGACCCGATCGTGCGGGCCCGCCTCCAGGAGGAACTGCTCCGACTCCAGCGCGAGCTGGGCAAGACGATTCTCTTCGTCACCCACGACATCGACGAGGCGATCCGGATGGGCGACCTGGTCGCGGTCATGCGCCAGGGCGGGACGCTGGCCCAGTTCGCCCCCCCGGCTGAGCTGCTGGCGCGGCCGGCCTCCGACTTCGTGGCCCGCTTCGTGGGGACGGACCGGGCGCTCAAGCGGCTGACCCTGCGCCGGGTCGGGGAGCTCACCCCGGCCAGTGTCCCCCTCGCCGTCGCCGGAGAGCCGGTGGGCGCGGGGCGCGCCCGTGCCGGGTCCGGTGCACCCGGCCGGTTGCTGCTGGTGGACCGCGAGGGGCACGCGGTGGGCTGGCTCGACGCCCGCGGCCTCCCCGATGACCGGCCGGCGGACGTGGCGGCCGCCCAGCCGCCGACGCCACTGCTGCAGCCGGAGACGACGCTGCGCGACGCGCTCTCCCTCCTGCTGGACGCCGAGGGCAGCCCCGGCATCGTCGTCGACGGGGCCGGACGACCGATGGGCCTGGTCACCGTGGAGGCGATCACCGCCGCGCTGCAGGATGTGGACGGGGACGCCGGGCCGGACACGCGCCAGGCGCCGCCCGGCGGTCCGTCGGACCCGAGTGCCCGCCGCGACGCACCGGGTGCCATGGACGGAGACCGGGGCCGGCCCGCGGCCG
>JAJYDP010000601.1 GCA_021777365.1 Chloroflexota bacterium
CCCGGCGCCGGCCGCCTCGGCGCCCGACGGTGCCGGTCCCGCGGCAGCGGGCTCCCCGGCCGCCTCCGGGCGACGCCCGGCCGGCATCGGGGCACGCTCCGCGCGCTCCGGCCGCGCTCCACCGCGACGCGCGAGCTCGGCGCGCAGCAGCTCCGCCACCTCGGGCGGAACCTCGCTCCACGGCTCCGAGCCTCCCGCGCGCTCCTCGGTCTGGGCCTCACGCACCGGCCGCGGGCGCTCCTGCCGCTCGAACGGCGGCCGGGAACCCCGATCCGCGCCGCGCCCGCCACGAGTGCCGCCCGGCATGCCGCCGCCGGCGGTGCGCCCGTAGCGCTCCCGCTCGACGGCCTGCTGGTAGGCAGATCCCCGTCCGCCGCGGCCTCCCCGGCCCCCGCGATTGCCACCCCGTCCGCGCTGCCGCCGCTCGGCGAGCAGGTACTCGGGGATCTCCGGTTCCTCGAGCTCCTCCTCCTCGTCGAAGCCGGGCGCGGCGCTCACGGGCGCCGAGGGCATCCCCAGCTGGCTGTCCCACACGGAGCCGAAGGTGGAATGCTGCGGGAGGCGAGGAGCCTCGAGATCCGGCTCCTCCTCCGTCTCGAGCTCTTCGGCACCCGCGCCACCTTCGACGCCGCCGAGCTGCTCCTGGCCCCGGCCGCGACCGCGGCCGCGGCCGCCCCGGCGCCGGCGCCGGCGCTTGCCGGCCTCCTGGCCCTCTGCCCCCATGGCCTCCGCCGCGACGAGCTCCGCACCCTCGGCGGCCTCTGCGGCCACGAGTTCCTCGGCCTCCTCGCCCTCCGCCACCTGGGCGGCGGCGGCGACCCTGCTCAGCTTCTCGCCGGGCAGCACCACGAGCGGCGTGCCGGAGGGCACGGGACCCGCCGCGGGAAGCGGCGCACGTTCGCGGCGCTCGCCGCGGCGCTCCTCGCGCCGGCCCTCCTCGCGACCCTCGCCGCGGCGCGTTCGCCGCCGGCGCCCGGTTCCCTCGGTTTCCTTCTCCGGGACCTCCGTCATCGAGAGGTCCTCCTCCGCGGCCACCCGCCGGCCGCTGCGCGAGGACCGCTCGACTCGGGCGATCTGGGTGATGTCGGTGAAGACGTCCGCGACGTCGATCAGGTCCGAGCTGGTGTTCCCGCGGAAGCTGATGACCTCGACCCGGATGCCCGTCTGCTGGACCGCGCGGATCGCCGGGGCGAAATCGCCGTCACCGGAGACCACCACGGCGATGTCCAGGTTGCGCGACGTGCGCATGAGGTCCACGACCAGCTCGATGTCCAGGTTGGCCTTGACCTTGCCGTCGCCGTACTTGCGGATGTCCTTGCTGACGACCTTGTAGCCGTTCCGGGCGAGGAACGCGTGGAACTGGCGCTGGTTCTCGTTCTCCGGGTCGAGCCCCGTGTAGGCGTAGGCGCGGACCAGGTCCCGCCCCGCGCTGGCCGCCTTGAGCAGCGTGACGTAATCGATGTCCACGCCTGCCGCCTTGGCGGCGTAGAAGATGTTCGCCACGTCAACGAAGACGGCGACGTTCTTGCTCACGCAAGTCTCCTGTTCCGTTCGGCCACCGCCGTGGCGGTGCCGGGTGCCGGCGCCCGCGGGCGCCGGTGGACGAGATTGGGCCCGGGTCAGACGCGCACGCGCGCGATGCTCCGGACCAGGCGGGGATCGGCTTCCACGAAGCCGTCGGCGACCCAGCGTTCCCGCTCCGCGGGGTCGCTCGTGGGCCCTGTTTCGATGGTCACGCAGCCCTTGTTCCGTCCGGACCGGAGCAGCTCATCCACGAGCGACTGCCGGACGGAGGCGGACGCGACGAGCGGGTCCGTGACGAGCACATCCACGGTGCCCACGAACCCGCCCAGCGCCACGCTGGGGTGAAGCGCCAGGACAGCGGCGCCCACGAGCCGCCGTCCCGATTCCGCCACCAGCACCACGGCGTGCGGGAGACCGACGAGCTGGCGAAGCAGATCGCCGGTCGCCAGGGGCACGGCGTCCGGGTCGCGCCCAGCCGTCACGGCGTCGAGCATCGACACGATGCGTTCGACGTCCGTGATCCGGGCGGTGCGGACCTGGTACTGCACGATGGCGAGGGATACCTCGAATGAAGTCGCCGGGCGCCACGCTCCGGCGGCCGGGACCGCCGTTCGCTGCCGAAACCGTTCCGGTTGTTCGAGCGCGCCGCACCGGGTGGGGTCGGGCCTTGCGGCCGGGCCGCACACGCCCGGGGCGCTCGAAACCGTCGCTTGCATTTGAGACGCCGGTGCCTATCATACGCCTACCCATCGGCGACTGGCAGCGATGCCTGGTGGGCTCGGTCGTCACCCGCATCTCCCGTCCTTGGAGGAACCGGTCCCGGCGGTCACGAGGGGTGGCCGCCGTCGCGTCGTTCCCCGATCGACGTTCTCCGACGACCCTTCCCGCCTCCGTGCCTCGCGTGCCATGCGACCGGGGCGTGTTGTGGGAAGCGGCAGCGTTGAGGAGGAGACTGCACTTCTATGCAAACCAGGCGTATCGGCGCGCTCGCCGTGGTCGCCGTGATCATGACCGGCGCGTGCAGCAGCGCCGCGACCACGGCGCCGGCAAGCGGCGCGGCCCCGGCCGGATCGGCGGCAGCGGGCGGCAAGTCGGTCACCATCGGCGTGGACCTTCCGCTCTCGGGCGGCGAGTTCGCCAACGGCGACCCGACCAAGAAGGGCATCCAGCTCGCGGTCGACCAGGCCAATGCGAACGGCGGGGTCGGCGGCTACAAGATCGTCCTCAGCATCAAGGACGATGCGGTCAACGGCGTCCACAACCCGCAGCAGGGCGCCACCAACGTCCAGTCGCTCGTGGCCGATCCGTCGGTCATCGGCATCGTCGGCCCGTTCAACTCGAACGTGGGCGCGGCCGAGATCCCGATCACCAACCAGGCAGGCCTGCTCCAGTGCAGCCCGGCCAACACCAGTCCGGGCCTGACCAAGCCGCAGTACGGCGCCCTTGACATCCGCAAGGCGTTCCCCAACCGGATCAACTACATCCGGGTTGCCACCACCGACGACATCCAGGGCCTCGCCGGCGCCGAGTACGCCTACAAGGACCTGGGCAAGCGCCGCGCATACGTCGTGGATGACACGGAGACCTACGGGAAGGGCCTCGCGGACGTCTTCGCCACGCAGTTCGCTGCCCTGGGTGGCACCGTCGTCAAGCATGACGGCGCGCCGGCCACGACCACGGACTACACCCCGCTCCTGACGGCCGTCCAGAGTCAGAACCCCGACGTGGTCTACTTCGGCGGCGTCACCGCGACAGGCGGCGGACTGCTCCGCAAGCAGATGGCCCAGGTCGGCATGGGCAGCCTGGCGTTCGGCGGCGGCGACGGCATCGTCGACGGCCCCGGCAACGTCCAGGGTTCCTTCATCAAGGTCGCGGGCGCGGCGGCCGCCGACTCGTTCGGCACGATCGCGGCCACCCACGACATCCCGAACGCGTCGGCCTTCGCCGATGCGTATCAGAAGGCCTACGGCGAGGCCCCGGGCGCGTACAGCGCGTCGGCGTACGCCTGCACGCAGGTCATCCTCCAGGCGCTCCAGGCCGTGGCCGGCACGGCCTCCGCGTCGGGCCTCCGCGAGGCGGTCCGCGCCTACGCGACCAACCCGGCGAACAAGTTCAACACGCAGCTGGGCACGATCTCGTTCGATCAGAACGGCGACACCAGCCAGCACATCATCTCCTTCTACAAGACGGACATGACGGCCAATGGCGGGGTCGGCAACTGGGTCTTCGTCCGCCAGCAGGACTTCGGCACCAGCAGCAGCTCGGCGTCTCCGGCCGCCAGCCAGTAGCGAGCAGCGGGGAC
>JAJYDP010000015.1 GCA_021777365.1 Chloroflexota bacterium
CAGGACCAGCTCTCCCTCGAGGCGGCGGCTGAACAACTCGACGAAGTCGCGGTCCGGTGTCACGGAGATCCGCGGCGCCAGCACGTCCTTGAGGACATCGACCTTCTCCCTCCCGAGGTCTGCGAGGCGAGCGTGCACGTAGGTGCCGATGTTCTCCGGTCCGATGGATTGAGGGTCAATGGCCCGTGCCCGGCCGATGATCGGCAGTCGCCGGGCGGTGTGGGCCCAACCATGCATAACGGATCCGCAGCCGATGAGCAGCGCGTCAAGCTCTGGCAGGTCGGTCGGGATGACCGGTCCCGAGGGATGCGCGCCGAGTCCGCCGCTGGTGAGATCGTGCGCCGACAGCTCGACTGCTCTTCCAGGGTCGCGACCGAACAGGTGTCCGAATACCCGCGCGACGCCGAGCGAGGCGGCGACATCCGCCCCGATCGGGTTGGATGGCGCGTGGCCATACGTCAAGGCGCCGTCGCCATCGACCCAGCTTGCCGTGCGCCCGATCCAGCCGTCCGACGTCACCGCGATCCAGCCTGGCATGCCGCGGACAGTCTCACCGACGACGAGCACAGCGTCATACTCGGCGGCCGCGCTCAGGGACGCGCGGTGAAGTGTGTGGTTCGAGCCGACGATTCCCGTCGCGAGTTCGTCACACTCGTCTCTGACGCGCCCGTCCAAGCTGTCAGGCAGCACGAGCCCCACGTTGGGGCAGATACGCATCGTTTCGTTCAGTGCGAGCATGAACGTGTCGATGCTGTCCGCGTCATTTCGCTCGAGGCTGATGAGCACGCGTTTGCGAGAGAGCAGCGCGGCTGCCGCCCCGTCGTGGCCGTGGATCAGTTCGGCACCCAGGCGCGCGGGCCGGCTCCCACTCCAGCTCATAGCCTGATCCGAACGCCCTTCGCATCGGCCTGCCCGATGGTGTGATACCCGGAGTTCACGAGCACTCGCGCGGTCCGCTCGGCATCAGGCATCCGACGGTACCGGCGCGTGGACCGATCGAAGCAGAACCAACCCCACGCCTCAACCGGATCGCGGCCGCCATCGCCCGCCACGACCGCCAGGAACTCCGGCACCTGGAAACCATGGCTTACATCCCGGGCGGACAGGCGACCCGGAACGCCAGGCGGGTGCGCGTGCACGTCGCCCACCAGCGTCAAGCCGCCGTGCCTCGCCCACGACGTGATCGCGCCGAGGACTTCTGGGTCCGCGCCCAAGGCCCAGCGGGACTCGTGGACCCCCGCGCCGCGGACGAGGAGGGCGGTGGAAATGTAGGTGGCGGCCGCGCGCGTGCCCAGCCAGAGCACGAGCGTCTCGTGACTCCCGCTCTCCTTCATCCACCTGACGGTCGCCGCGAGTACCCCGGAGGCGAGGGACCACCGCTCGATAGAAGGGTAGGGATCGTCCGTCACGCAGCTCCCTTCGTGATCTCCTCAACGAGGAGGAACTTCGCTCCTCTACGGTGCTCCCCAAGCAGATCGCCGAGCGTCTCCGCCGGATTGGTGAGCCGACGTCCGTCGAACTCGTGTCTCGGTCCTGGTGGTCACTGACACCGAAGAAGTTCATCGCCGCCTGCCGGACGACCTCGACGGAGTCCGCCTCCTGGAACGCCGCGTGGAAGGGCTTGACGGCCGGCACGTAGTCGACGGTCACCTCCACCGCGGTTGACTGCTGAGTCTCGATCATCGGGTCCGCACCTCCTCGGCGGTTTATCTGATCGCGAACCAGTGTTCGCTATCGCGAACTGTACCATCAACGCTGGCAGGTGCACAATAGCGACGTGATGTTCGCGATCACGAAGGCTGCGGGCGACTCAGCGTTCGAGCGCATGGCACGTTCCCATCCGCTCTGGTCGGATGCGCAGATCGTCCGGGCCCTCTGCGCCGAGCTGCTCGCCGACGCTGAGGCGCGACCTCCGGTGAACGTGGAGTTGCTGGCCTCGCTGCGCGGAATCGCCCGAATCCACATCGTCCCGCTGCCGTGGGCCGGGTCGCTTAGCCACGAGGACGGCCGCCTGATCGCGCGCATCAGCGAGGACGACGCCTACCCTCGGCAACGGTTCTCAATCCTGCACGAGACGATCCACACGTTTCTCCCCGGCTTCGACGAACGGGTCCAGCTCAGGTGTAAGCCCGGGCGAGCCCGTGAGCGCGCAGAGGTACTGTGTGACATCGGCGCCGCGGAGCTGCTCCTTCCGCGTAGGGCGTTCGCGCATGATCTGGCGACCGCCGGGCTCAGCCTCGAGGGGATCGAGACGCTGGCGAGCGGATACGAGGCGAGTCTTGAAGCGACAGCGATCCGCGCCGTCGATCTCACCCCCGAGCCGGCGATGCTGCTCGTGCTGGGAACGGACGCCCGGCGTTCGGATGAGACCGACCCCGGGTCAGCGCTCAGCGTCTCGTATGCACACCGCTCGGGGCTCTGGCCGGCGGTGCCGGCGGGTACGGGAGTAAGCGAAGATTCGCCCTTGGCCCGGGCCTTTGAAGGCGAAGCTGTCGACGAGCCCTGGGATCTCAGCGAGCTCATCCCAGCCTTCGCCCGACCGGTCCGCATCATGGCTCGCGCATATGGTCGCCAGCGCCGGGTCCTCGCTATCATCACCCGGCTCTAGTCCCCGGAAGGAGGTCGCATGGTCGATCAGCTAACCCAGCCGGAGCAAGAGATCGACGAGACGATCGGCTCGCGCATTCGCCGGTACCGCGCTGAGGCCGGCCTCACGCCCGCTGAGCTCGCCGAAAGAGCGTCCATCTCCAGGAGCTATCTCTCCGAGCTCGAAAGCGGCGCTGATGGCCGCCCGTCGGCGGACACGCTGTACAAGATCGCAAGTGCTCTCGGGGTGGCGATGTCAGACCTCCTGGGACGGCCTATCGTGCCGCGTCCCACAACGGAGCGTCCCCCGAGCCTCATCGCATTTGCACGAGAAGCCAACCTGCCCGAATCTGACGTCGTCATGCTCGAGTCGATTCAGTTCCGCGGGGCGCCACCCACGACCAAGGAACGCTGGCGGTTTATCTACGAAGCGATCCGGAACAGCCGCGGAATGGACGACATCAACCACCAGTGAAGCGGCCAGCCGCGTGCTCCGCTGATCAGGCTGACGCGCGCCAGCGAAGCCGACCGGTCGTCGATGACATGGTTATCGTCGTGGCGACTCCTCTCGCCCTGACCACAGCACTCGCGCCTGTGAGCAGGCACCATTCCGGAATGGGCGTGTCGCCCGATGCCTGGGTCGTCTCGGGACGGCACACGGAGCGGCGCCCGGCGAAACGATGCGCCGGCTCGTCGCCGTCAGATCCAGGGGTCGATCGGCGGTAGCCCGGCGGCGGTGAACGTCTCGTTCAGCTCCGCGATGTGCCAGATGTCGTGGGCGAGGACCCGCTGGATCACCGCGCCCCTGGTGTGCACCCATCCCTCGCCCCACTCCGGGTGGCGGAGCTCGTCGCCCAGCATCGGCAGGGTCCAGCCGTCGAGGCATCGCTCCACGATCGCGAAGGTCGCGTCGAGGGCCTCGACCAGCTCGGCGGCATCGAGCGGGTGCTCGAGATCCTCGTCGCCCGGGCAGCTCCACGCCGCGTTGGTGAAGCGCGTCGTCCCGGCGCCGGGCTCGCCCCCGAAGTCGCACAGCCAGAAGACCCGCTGGCAGGCGGCGTGACCGACGATCGCCCAGAGCGGCCACCGGTCCGGTCCCGAGCGTAGCGCCAGCTGCTCGACGGTCAGGCCCCGGACCGCCTCCCGGAGCCGACGATTGATCTCGGGCCAGCAGTCGAAGGCCGGTCGGATGGCCAGATCGCGCATGGGGTTCACCTCTTCCTCGCCGGGTCGGTCGGGTTCTGGCGCGATGTTCGCCGCAACCGCCAGGGCGTGCCAGCGGGGTCGACCATCTGGCGGTCGGTCCGCCTCGATCGTGGGCACGATGCAGCGCGAGCCCAAGCTCAGTCGGCCGGAACGATCTCCACTGGTACGGGAAGGTCAGGCCAGCCCGCGTCGGTCGTCAGAACGCGCCGGGCACCGAGCACCACCGCGGTCGCGACGACGAGGGCATCCGGCAACCGCAGCCGGGCGCCGTGGCGGGCACGGAGCTCGGCAGCCTGGGCGGCGACCGCCCGGGTGGCTGGCTCGACTGCGGCCGGCAGTGCATCCACGAAGGCGTCGACGGTGGCGACCGCCTCGCCGCCGCGGCGGTGCGGCGCCACCAGGATCTCGGCGTACGCTGAGGCCGGGAGCACCAGCCTGTCGCCGCGCTCGAGGGCCGAGCGTACGGTTCGGACGCGGCAGCGTGGTGAACGTCGGTCCCGTCGAGGACGGCGATGAGGACCCCGGCGTCGAGGACGGTCAGCTCCACTCGCGCCGCAGCTCGTCGAGCTCGCCGGCGGGGTAGACGTCGGTCAGGGCGCCGGCGAAGCGGGCGACCGGATCATCGTCGCGGAGCAGGACGACCTCCCCGGGTCCGCGGACCTCGGCCCGCAGTCGATCGCCGGTGCGAAGGCCCGCCCGCGCGAGGGCATCCTGCGGGATGGTCACCTGGTGCTTGGTGCTCACGCGGGTGTAACCGCGCTGGCGCTTGGCCTTTACTCGCCGTTCCATGAGCAAAGCTTATCCCGGGCCTGCGGTCAGCCGCCGGTCGCCACCCGCGACTACCGCCATGTCTGGATTCCGACCGCGGCGAGCGCGACGTTGTATCCGGCGAGCGCCAGGGGCCAGGCCATCGGCAAGCCCAGGTAGGCCCCGATGGCAGCCACCGGGAGTCCCGCCAGGGCAGTGAAGAGCCCGAACGCGATCGCCGGACGATTCCCCACGAACACGCCAGCGGCGACCAGAATGTGGAGGGCGAACACTGAGGCCAGCCCGATCGGGAGCATGTTGGAGCCACCCAGGGGTCGCTTGGGGCCATCGGCACGATGAGGATCGGGCAGAGCAGGTTCCCCGCCGCGATCCGCATATCGTCCGGCTCGTGGCGCGCTCGTCGATCAGGCCTCCGACGGCGGGCCACGTGTCGACGCCTACGCGTGCTGCGGAGCCTCCGCCGCGCGGCCGAGGAGGTCCTCGATCCGCCGCAGGAGCCGTGTGCCGTCCCCGATCCATGCTCGGGCGTCCTCCTCGGTCACGGTCGCGACGGCCTCTGCGCGCTCCGGTGATCGCGCGCTCAGGGAAAGCGCCTCGACCGCGAGCTCGGCGACGGGGGGTGCGGCCGCTCGCAGCGCCCCGGCGGCGGCCGGCGAGACGTCCTCGTCCGCCACGTCCACCGCACCGGCGAGATGCGCCAGACAGAGGAGCGCCCCCGCGAGTGCCTCGGTCAGCGCTGGCAGCGCCTCCAGGGGGAATCCCCCTTCCGCCAACACCCCCGCCATGCGCCCTTTGCGCTCCGCCCGGTCGAAGGACCGCCGGGCCCGGAGCAGGCGCTGTTGCTCCTCCACTGCGCGACGGTCGGTAAGCTGCGGCGAGCGATAGAGGACCCGCCGGTCCGTGGCGGCGAGCTGGACGAGCCCCGCCGCAGCCAGCCGTTCGATCGCTTCGTACGTGGTCCGCTCGAGCAATTCGAGGCGCGGCGGTTCCCCGCCCTCGCCGGCGCCTCTGAGCACGACAGCTTCGAGCTGCGTCCGTCGTTGAGCCGCCTCGGACGGGCCATCCACCACCGCCAGCAGCGTCCTCCGGCCGTCCCGGGCGGCGTGGACCTCGAGCAGCAGGAGTTCATCGTCCAGGCTCGCGACAAGCCCGTCGCGCAGATGCGCCAGGGGTTCGGCCGGCGCCGGCACCGGCTCGGCAAGCGTGACCGCCGGCGCCACGGCCGGCGCCGGGCCCGCGGACGTTCCCATGACCGCCTCGAGGCGCTCGATGAACGCCCCGCGTCCTGACGGAATCGGCAGCGCGTCGGGCTCACCCTTGCCGTCCAGGAGTCCCTCGGCCAGCGCCTGCTTGCTCGCCAGGACGTGCAGCATTCGGTGCTCGATGGAATCCTCGGTGACGAGCTGGATGACCTGGACCGAGCGGGGCTGGTGCTTGCGCCAGGCGCGGGCGATGCGTTGCTCGAGCCGGGCCGGATTCCAGGGCAGGTCCAGGTTGACCACCACGCTCGCCGCCTGGAGGTTCAGTCCAACGCTCCCCGAATCGGTGGACAGGAAGAGCCGGCAGGCCGGGTCGCGCTTGAAGCGGCGGATCTCCTCCCGGCGCGCCAGCTGCGGCACCGAACCGGTGTGCCAGGCGAAGCCCACCCCCATCGCCGTGGCCAGCTCCCGGACGAGTTCGAGCATGCGCTCCCACTCCGAGAAGATGAGGACCTTCCGGCCGTCCTCGGCGAGACACTCCCGGAGGATCTCCTCGAGCTCGCCGAGCTTCGGACAGACGCGGCAGTCGGGATCGAGGATGTAGGGCGTGTCACACAGCATCCGCATGCAGGCCAGCCAGCGCTGGAGCTTCTCGAACTCCTCGGGTGACAGGGGCCGCCGCCGCGCCTGCGCGAGCAGCCGAGCCACCCGAGCGCTGTAGTCGGCGGTGCGGTTGACCTGCTCGGGGTCCATCGGGACGAAGTACGTGTTGACCGTGCGTGCAGGCAGCTGTTCTTCGACCTCCGCCTTGCGCCGTCGCAGGAGGACCGGCTCCAGACGCCGGTGCAGCTCACCCAGGTTCGTATACCCCACCGGCCGGCCGCGCTCGTCGAGCTCGTAGAAGTCCCGGTTGAAGCGGAACAGGGGCCCGAAGATCGCGGGATCGAGGAACTGGACGATGGAGTAGAGATCGTCGATGCGGTTCTCCAGCGGGGTGCCGGTCAGCACGAAGGCGTACTGGCTCTCCAGACGCTTCACCGCCCGCGCGGTCTTCGTCCGCCAGTTCTTGATCCGCTGGGCCTCATCGAGGATCACCACGTCGGGCGCGACGAGCCGCCCGATGTCCGGGCCGTCGGCGATGATCTGCTCGTAGTTGGCGAGGTAAAAGAACGAGCGCTCCCGGTACTGGTGCAGCCGCGCTCCCCGTGGCCCCGCAATGATCCGGGCCGGCAGATCGGTGAACTTGCCGATCTGCTCCTCCCACTCGGCCTTGAGCGAGACCGGGCTCACCACGAGCACACGTTCCACGCCGCGCAGCCGCCGGAGCAGCTCACAGGCGGCGATCGCCTGCACGGTCTTGCCCAGGCCCATCTCGTCGCCGAGCAGCGCCCGCTCGGTGAAGGCAAGGAAGAGGAGCCCCTCCTGCTGATAGGGGTAGAGCGGATGGCGGACGAGGTCGAGGCTGCGCGTGCCGGCTGCCACATCGGCAAGAAAGGCCTCGCGGGAACGTCGCCGGCCGGCCTGGCGCGCACGCTCCTCCGCCCAGGTGAGCAGGTGCCGGGAGAGGCGGATCCGCCGGCGCCGTTCGATCGGTGCCGCCTCCAGCCGCCGGGCGAGCGCCGGGATCGCCGCGGCCGGATCGGCCCGCAGGGCGCCGTCGGCCGCGAAGAAGGGCTCGAGCAGGCCCTGCAGCTCCGGGTGAGCACGGCGCGGCCAGCGGAGCCGGACTTGCGGTTCTCCGGCCGTGCGGTCGAGGAAGACCTCGGCGCGCCCCGAGCCGGTTCCGGCGGCTCGATCGAGCCCGCCGTCCTGGCTCCTCCGCAGCTGCGCGAGGACTGCCTCGACATGCTTGCAGGTGCCCAGCCCGTTGACGCGATGATCGGGACATCCGCAGGAGTTGAGGCGCTCGGTGAGCGAGCGGATCTCGACGTCGTACTCGCCGGCGTTCTCGGAACGGACATGGAACGTGCCGAACAGCTTGTGCCGCGGCTCGAGCGACGTGATCGCGAACGCCTCCTCGACCCCCCGCCGGCGCCGCTGCTCGATCTCCTCGGTGTCGGACGTGCGCCAGCCCCGGGCGGCGCCTTCCCGCGCGAGGACCCGCTGTGCGTGGCTCCCTCGCGTCGCTGGCATCGGCATCGGCCGTCCGTCCCTCGCCTCGGCGTTTCTGTGACGGTAGGGTAGCGGTCCGTGCACAGCCGCGCCCGGGCGCGTGCAACGGCAGGTCGCGGTCCCCAGCGTTCGTCGACACCCCCGGGGATCCACACCCCCGGGGATCGGCCCTTGCCAACGCCAGTGATTCGTGTTTCACTGAGGCGAGTCTCACTGAGCGACGAAGCAATGGGGGCAAACCCAGGGGTGAGCTCCTCCGCACCCGCCCATTCGGCCAGGGCCGTACCGCCGGTACCCGGCACCGCCCGCGGGTCCTTCATCGATCGAGTCTTGGAGCTTCGGCGCCTGGAAGAGGCGTGGGCCTCGGAGCGGCCGCACCTGGTGATCCTCTCGGGACGCCGCCGCGTCGGCAAGACGGAGCTGCTGGCTCGCTTCAGCCGCGGCAAGCCCATCGCCTATCTGGCTGCGGCGCAGCGCGTCCGAACGGACCAGCTTGCGGACGCCGCGCGCGACCTCGCGGCGCTGGCCAACGGGTTTCGTCGCGGTCGCCCGCCGGCGATCCGGCTCGACGGCTGGCAAGCGATGCTCGATCTCGTCGGCGAGCGCGCCGCCGGTCGGCGGATCGGCCTCATCATCGACGAGTTCCCATACCTGGTTGAGGGCTCGCCGGATCTCCCGTCGGTGCTCCAGCGCTGGTGGGATCGGGTCGGGTCGAAGACGCGGGTCTTCCTCGTCCTCGCCGGTTCCGACCAGGCGCTCGTCGAGCGCCTGGTCTCGCCCCGGGCTCCACTGTATGGTCGTGCCACGCTCCGACCGCACCTGGAACCGATGGACTATTACAACGCGGCCGGCTTCGTGACGAGCTGGACGGCCGAGGATCGGATCCGCGCCTTCGCGGTCGCGGGCGGCATCCCGTACTACCTCCGGTTCTTCGATCCATCGGTCGGGCTCCGGGCCAACCTCCGCCGGCTTGCGTTCTCGCCGGACGGCCCCCTGTTTCGCGAGGCCGAGTACCTGCTCGAGGCCGAGTTCCGGGAGGTCAGCCGGCGCGGATCGATCTTTCGGGCCATGGCGACCGGCGCGGTGACGCCCAACGAGATCGCCGGGCGCATCGGCCTGGGCGGCGCAGCGGACGTCCAGGCCAACCTCGCCGATCTCGTCCGCATGGGCCTGGTGCGCCGCGAGGTGCCGGTGACCCGGCGCGCGGAGCTCCGCTCTCGGCAGGTCGCCTATCGCATTGCCGATCCGTACTTGGCCTTCTACTTCACGGTCCTCGAGCCGCGGCGCTCGCTGATCCAGGTCGGCCCCGCAGCCGTCGTCGATCGGTCGCTGACCGACGAGGAGCTGGACGCCTACGTGAGCCGCGTCTTCGAGGAGGTCGCCCGGCAGTACGTGCGACGCGCGGCTGCGGCGGGCATGCTGCCCATCGTCGAGGCGGTCGGGATCTGGTGGCAGGGTGAGGACGAGCTCGACGTGGTCGGTATCGACCGATCCGGCGTCACGCTGGTTGGCGAGGCGAAGTGGCGACGCTCGGCGGTCGGGCGCGACGATCTTGCCGTGCTTCGCCGGCGCGCGGCGATGCTGAGCGAGCAGCCGACCCGGCTGCTGCTCTTCTCGCGTGGGGGGTTCACCGACGCGGTCGCCCGCGTGGCTGACGTCACGCCGGTTGGCCTGCGAGAGCTCTTCGCCCGCGATCTTGCCTTCGAGCGCTCGGCCTGACGCCAGCGCCCGCATCCCCTGCGTCCACTGGGTGCCGCAGAACATGGGGAACGGACTCAACCAGCGGATCAGGCGGCGCCGGAGGCCGCCAGCCGGATTGCCTCGACACTGAGGTCAGTATGGCAGGTGCAACTCCTCTCGCCCCGGCAAACCGGTCAGCTTGCGGCCCCACTCTCGCCGAGATTTCGGCACCGACGGGCGTCTGCCGACCCACACCGACGCCCCGCTCGATCAGGATCCACGCTGGTCGTTCCATCGGCGTCGGCTGCTGGGCACGCGCTCCGTCCGGCGACCCTCGAACATGCCGCCGGCCGGGTTCGAGCCGGCCCACCGTCGGCGCCTGCAGGAGGCCACCCCGGCCGTCTGATTCCAACCGTCTGGGTCTCCACCAGACAGGGGGGTTCACCGCCCCAGCGGGCAGGGGACCCGACTGCGACACGCACGGGATAGATGCGAGGGGCCAATGGCGCCTTCGCCCGGCGTGCCGGCATCGCTGAGAAGGCGATTCCTGACACGTCGTGCCATCTCCGACACACGCAGCGAGAAGCCGGCGCGATCGGTGCCGCGGGGCGTATGGCACTGGTACGCTCGTCGGAGGGCGCCGAGAATCGCCTTCTCGCCGCGAGTCGCAGAGATGTCACGGACGCGCTCCAGGGTCGTGACCGGCGCCGGCAGCCTCCTGGCCCTTGCGGTCGCCACACAGTCCTGCGTGCCGGCGCCGGCGACAGGTTCGCCGGGCCCGACGATGCCGCCGGCCCCGATGGTGTTGTTGCTGCCGTCGCCGAGGACGGTGGGCGCCGTCTCTGTCGAGGAGGCGCTGGCCAGCCGCCGATCGGTCCGTGAGTTCGCCTCGCGCCCGCTCTCGTCGGCCCAGGTCGGACAGCTCCTGTGGGCTGCGCAGGGCGTGACGGATGTCCAGGGTCGCCGGACGGCCCCGTCCGCGGGCGCGCTCTATCCGCTCGAGCTGTACGCGGTTTCCGCGCAGGGGACCTTCCGCTATCTTCCGGACGAGCACGCTCTGGCAACCGTCCGCAAGGGCGACCAGCGGCAGGAGTTGCGCGCGGCAGCGCTGGGGCAGGACGCCGTCGCTACTGCGCCGCTGGTGGTGGTGATCGCGGCGGTTCCGGCCCGGACCGCCGCCAGGTACGGGCCGGAGCGGGCGATTCGCTACATTCAGCTCGAGGCCGGGCACGCAGCCCAGAACCTGCTGCTCCAGGCGGTGGCACTGGGGCTGGGCTCCGTCCCGGTGGGTGCGTTCGACGATTCGCGGGTCGCCGCCACCCTCGGCCTGCCCTCCGACCAGATGCCGCTGTACCTGCTCCCCGTCGGCTATCCCGCGGGCGCCGCCGAGCTCTCGCCCGGATCCACGTGACCGAGCGGCCGCGACGCGAGGGGGGGCTCGGGGCGATGCTGGCGCTCCCCATCCTGCCCGCGTACGTGACCAGCGCAGCCCGCGTGCTCCGGCGGCGAGTGCTCGGACCGAGGCGATACTCAGGCGACGCGCCGGCCATCTGCCGAGCGATCGTCGACGCGTGCTGGACCGGCGACTACCTCGCGGCCAGCGCTGGCCACTTCCGGCAGTTCTGGATGCGGGACCTGGCGTTCTCCGCGCCGTCGCTCACCCGGTTGGGGCAGGCGTGCCGCGTCGAAGCCAGCCTGGCGTGGGCCCTCGAGGCGTGGGCGCGTCGTGGCCGTGTGACGACCACGATCTTCGGCGCCCGCAGGCCCGCCGACGTGTACACCCTCGGGTGCGACTCGCTGCCGCTCCTGTTCGCGACGCTCGAGGCGGGCGGCTTCGAGCGCCTGGTCGACCGCCACGCGGGCTGGCTGCGTCCAGAGGTCGAGCGCTACGCGGCGGCGGTCATCGACGCGCGAACCGGACTGGTTCGGTTCGATCGGCTCTTCTCCGGCCACCGCGACACGGTACGCACCCCCTCGAGCTGCTATGCCAACACGATGCTCGTCGTCCTGGACGGGGTCCTGCGGCGCACCGGGTGGTTCGCCAGCCCGATTGGCGCATCCGGTGGGGACCGCCTGGTGGCCGCGTTCTGGCGGGTGGACCACTTCAGCGAGCGCCAGGACCGAGACGTACTGACCGGCGACGCCAACGTGTTCCCGTTCTGGACAGGGGCGGTGCCCGACGCCCTCGGCCTGGACCCGATGCTGGCTGCCCTGCAGCGCGCGGGCCTGACCAGGCCGCTCCCACTGCGCTACGCGATGCGCCGGGAGGCAGGCGTGGAGGATCCCGTCCAGCGGCTGTTCGTGCCGGACTACCAGGGGACCGGCGTCTGGACCTCCCTCGGGGCGATCTACCTCGTGCTGCTGGCGCGTGTCGACCCGGCTGCCGCCCGCGCCGGACTGGCAGCATACGCGCGGCTCATCGAACGGGAGGGCACGCTGCGGGAGGTCTATACAGGCGAGCTCCGGCCGTACCGGGGCCGCCTTGGGCTCTTCCTCGCCGACGAGGGGATGCTGTGGGCGTCGATCCTGCTCGCGGAGATGACGGAGCACGGGCGTCCGGCGGATCCGAGCGTCGTCCCCACGCCGGGGACGGGATCCCGCGCATCTCCGCTCTGATGCCCAACTTCGGGCGCACCCGGGCTCGGCTGTGCGTCGACCGATCGCTTGACGGCCCCGAGGACGCCCGGCACGACCGGCCATTCATCGAGGAGCACCGGTTCCGGCAGCCCTCGCAGTGCGGCGTCGGGATCGGCCTGAAAGGCGACCGCCTCTGTCTCGCGATCGAGCCGCACCCGGTACTCCACGAGCAGGCGAGTACCACTCTCCCGCATGGCTCAGTACCGTTCTGCCGCGGCTCTCGATACCGTTTCGCGACGTCCTGGGGGCCTGCCGCCGGCGCCCGCACTCCTTCAACGCGCACCTGAGAACACGACCGATGAACGGTATCGGTTTGTCAGGTCGAGCCCTCTCGCCCCGGCCCACTGCAGAACTCGATTCTCCAGCTGACACCTCGCATGCCTCGCCGCGGTGGGCGTGCTTGGGTGGGCAGAACCGGAGCCGCCTCATATGCCGGCAGGACCTTCGGACTTGAGCGCCTGGCGGACGCTCGCCAGCCGTTCGTCGTCCCAGACGATCGTCGGATCGGGCTCGAGAAAGGCCTGGGCGATGCTGGCGATCGCGATCGCCGGAGGCGACCACTCCGCCGTCTGTGCGGCTCCAAAGGGCCTGGCGCGGATCCGTCGCGCCGCGATGTCGGGGCTCGCGAGGGCCATGATGACGTGTCCTCGCAGGTCGGCGCTGGCCAGGCTGGCGATCGTCTCGAACGTGGCGTCGAGCTCGGGGCGGAGGCGATAGCCGAGCAGTCCGCTGAGCCGCTCCCACGAGGCCGCGATCCGGCCGATGAAGTCCCGCTCGGACTGCGCAAGGGCGGTCCGCAGGTCGTCGCGAAGCTCGTCGTCGGCCACGCTGAGGAACGTCGCATGCAGGGCAAGGTAGGTGCGCCATTCTGTCGACCCGTGCATCGTCTCGAAGTCGTGCAGCGCCCCCTGGCGCATCACCTCCAGGATGAGGTCGCGGCGGCCTTCAGCTGTCTCGAGCCAGTCCAGGTGATCGAGAAGGATGCGTTTGATCGAGGGCGCAGCTGCCTCCTCACTGGAGATGGCCGCGGGAGTGGCCGCTCCGGCGAGCTCCTTCAAGAGGTCACTGAAGAACAGGTCCTTGTAGGGCCAGCGGCGATAGACGGTGCTCCGCGATACCCGCGCGTCGCGGATGACGTCCTCGAAGCTGATGTGGTCGAGGCTGACCGTCAGCCCCGCCTGGTTGACCATCGCGATCGCGGCCTGAAGCATCCGCTGCTCGGTCTCTTCGTCGGACAGCCGGCGGCGGCGGCGCGCAAGACCGGTCGGCGTTTGCGGCTTCGAGGTCACCCCGCTATTCTCCGTTGAGATACGATATCCCAAGTTTGGTACATATGATCCTGAGTCTGGGCCACGGAAGAGGGTACCAGCGGGGCTACCTGGAGGGAAGAAGGGTGCCGCGTCCCGAGCAATGGATGTACCGGAGCGAGCGGTGGATGTACGAGGGCGGGCATCCCAATCGCGTCGCTGCGCTCCTGAACCGCGTCTGGGCCATCGTCGGGTCGATGGGGCTGTGGAGCCGTCTGGTCACCCTCGAAGTCCGCGGGCACCGGACCGGCCGCCTCATCTTGTTCCCCCTGGTGGTGGTGGACTACCAGGGCGAGCGCTTTCTCGTGGCGATGCTCGGCGAGCGCGCGAACTGGGTGGCGAACGTGCGCGCCGCCGGCGGGCATGCGATCCTCCGGCATGGCCGCGCCGAGGCGGTGCGCCTCGAGGAAGTCGACCCGAGCGCCCGAGCGCCGATCCTTCAGCGGCACCTGCAGGTTGCGCCCGCGGCACGCTCGTTCGTCCCCGTCGATCGCCGAGCTCCGCTGGCCGAGTTCGACCGGATCGCGGCGCACTTCCCCGTCTTCCGCGTCCGTTCGGTTCGGGACTGAGCGATGGTGCCTCCCGGCGAGAGTGCCGCAGGGACGGGGGGTCACCGTCATGACCCCAACAGACGCGAACGCGGGGCGGCCGACGCCAGGCAGAACGCTGTCCGTCATCCAGCTGCGGCCCATCGACGGCGGGGTCGGGCTCGCCGCCACCGCCGACCTGGCCGACTTCCGGGAGACCGCTCTCGCCGATCCCCGTCTCGCCGGCCTGGTGGTCCCGATCGGGCGCGGCGAGCTGGTCGCCGTGCGCCTTTGATCCTGCTGCCTGGTTTCATCCGCAGGCTCCTGAGACCCCCCGGGCTCACACGCAACGTGGCAAGACGCATGAGTCATCGGGGGCGGGATCCATTTCGTCTACGACGACGTTGGCATGGCGACGTTCGTCTTCGCGATGCCCGTGCTTCCCGGCAAAGGGGAGACCGACCGGTCATCGCTGCTCCCTCACGGCTGTGAGGATGGCAGCGGCGATAGGCTGCGGGTCTGGTCCGTCATAGGCGAGGTCGCCGGTCGTCTGCACTTCCCGCAGCGCCCGCGCCAGCGACTCCGCGTCCACGATGACCTGCGTCTCGGGGTCGAGGCGGGCGAGGAGGTCGCGAGCATCGCGGAGGGGGCGGACGAACTGTTCCCGGTACTTCGGTGGCATCCACGACAGGAACGCGGTGAACTCGATTACGGTCGCGTCAAGCGCCGCCACCACCTCGGCCAGCGTCGGCGGGGTCATCGCCGCTCTCCGTCGATGGCGGCGAGGACGGCGGCGCGGTCCATCGCCCTCGCGCCGTCCGCGCCGCGCATTGACAGGCGACCAGGTACCGGAAGCGCCTCGACAGCGGCCCGGATGCGGGCGTGCTCGTCGGCGGCGGTGAGAGCGCCCGGCAGACTCGGCGCACCCTCACCGTAGCGGGTGATGGGCGCGCGCAGCCGGTCCGCCTCCACCATCGCGCGGATGGCGTCCAGGCCCAGCGTCATCGCAGCCTCCACGTCTTCACAACCGCCGAGCGCAGGATGACCGTCACGCCAGCCGCGTCCCGGCGTCGATGGTCGCGGCGAGGACGATGCCTCTGTCGCCATCCACCTCGCAGCGCGCGGTTCCGGCCGGCTTCGCGGCGAGATCGATGCCCGGAGTCCGCACCTCAGGTCACCGCCCTCGTGCCTGCCTGCGAGCTGGGATAGGGACACAGCTCGCGGAGCCGGCACGCCGTGCATACCGGGTGGCTGGGACGGCATGCCGTCCGCCCGACCTCCCACAGCGCCAGATCGAACACGCCCGGGCAGTCGGGGTACAGGCTGCGGGCGGCGTAGATCACGGCTTCCGGGCGGAGTGGGATGTGGAACTCGCGGGCCAGGATGTTGGCGGCCATCGTCGCGATCTTCAGGCCGGCCCCATGGAACTCCAGGAACCGGCGCACCAGGGTGGCGCTCGAGGTCATTGAGCAGCGCGTCCGTCTCGGGCACACCCGAGAACGGAACGGGGAGCGCAGGCGCCCACAGCTGGCGCATGCCCTGCTCCACGAGGCGGTCCCGCAGCGCTCGGTTCACAGCATCGGGGTGGCCAGCCGGACACCCCGCGTCAGCCGCCGGCATCCGCCCACCGTCGCGGGATCTTGAGCGCGTGTCGAGCTTGCCAGGCCGCGCGTCCAGGCAAGCTCTGGGCCCGAGCCCCACACGCGTGGGGTGGCACGGACCCGCCGGCTATGACCTGCGCAGACCGGCGATGAAGTCGTCGATCGGGATGGCCGGCAGGGTCATGATCCGGACCGTCCCGCGGGACGAGAGCTGGGCCGATACACGCGAGATCGTCAGGTCGTCGGGCGCCTCGACGATGCTCACGAAGTCATGGGGCCCCAGCACGGCCCACTGACCGAGGACCGTGACACCGAGGTTGAGGATCTCGTCGTCGACCTGCTTGATCCGCTCCGGGCGCGAGGTGATCGTCTTCGCGCCCTCGTCGGTCAGGGTCGACAGCAGGATGAACGTCGCCATGGCAGCACCCCTCGCCTCCGTGGTGGCCCCCGACGCATCTGGTCCCGCTGCATGCCCGGCCTGTCATGGGGTCGACGGCTCGCTGCAATGCGAGGCGCAGGCGCGCAGGCCCGCCAACATTCCCTGGTGGGCGCGACTCTTTACCGGACACGGGCGGGCGGCAAGAGGCGTTTGGCCCGTTCGGGGGCGCGGGTATGGCGAGGCCGTGGCGGCGGTACCGTGATGCGGGACGGTGCCAACCGGGCGCCCGAGGCTGTGGAGGATGTGACATGGAGCTCAGGACGATCCGCATCGAGAAGCCCGAGGACCTGAACTTCATCCTCGGGCATTCCCACTTCATCAAGACCGTGGAGGACCTGCATGAGGCTCTCGTCCAGGCCGGAACGCACCTCCGGTTTGGGCTGGCTTTCTGCGAATCGTCTGGCCCCCGCCTGATCCGGCGCTCGGGCAACGACCCCGAGCTCGTCCGCCTCGCCGTCGCGAACGCCGGGGCCATCGGCGCGGGCCACAGCTTCATCGTGTTCCTGGAGGGCGGCTTTCCTGTCAGCGTCCTCAATGCGGTCAAGAGCGTGCCCGAGGTCTGCCGGATCTTCTGCGCGACGGCGAATCCCGTGGAGGTCGTGGTGGCCGAGACGGAGCAGGGCCGGGCCATCCTCGGTGTCGTCGACGGCGGCGCGCCGCTCGGCGTCGAGACCGAGCGGGATGTCGCCGAGCGCAAGGCGCTGCTCCGACGCTTCGGGTACAAGCTCTGAGCCGGCTTGACCGGCGGGCCCGTCGATCGGAGCGCGGCCAGGCGGGCGGCCACGGCGCCGCCACTACCTGTGGCGATGCACGACGGCGCCCTCGATCATCACGTCGTGCTCATATCGGCGCCCGTCGAGCTCGACCTCGCCGAAGCGGATGAGCCGTGCCTCCATGCCCTGCCTCCGGCTCCCGTCAGACTGGCTGCGCCGGTCGACGGCCGGCCGCCAGCTCCAGGTGGGATTCCGCGATGCGCCAGCCCGACCTGGTGCGCATGGCACTGATCCGGCCTTCGCGGCACCACCGCCGCAACAACTCCGGTGGCCTCCGAGTGCGCGCCGCGGCCTCGGCGATCGTCAGGCCCAGGGCACCTTCAGCCAGACGGATGCGCCCGCGACGCAGCGACGGAGCCGTTCCACGAGGCATGAGCTCCCCCACCGCGCGTGGCATGTCATCGAGCCAGAACTCGGCCGTGATCCCCTCGAACCCGCAGGCGCGGCACCGCCTGGTCCGCCAGACGGCCAGGCCGCGCCGGAATGTTCGATGGCGTGAACTCGTGTCCACGGCCGTCGGCGCCCGGCAGCTGGGACACGGAAAGAACTTCGACTGAGCCATGCCTTCGTCCCTCCCGAAACTGCGATCTGCTCGGTTGTACTCGGGGGCGGCCAGCGCCGCGGGTCTCCACTCACTCGGGCGCACGCCACCCGACCTCGAACCAGGCATCGGGCACGGCGCGTCCCGGTATCCGCCGCTGCACGGAGTCCCGGAAGATGCGTCGGAGCGCCCGCTCCAGGTCATCGACGTCGGTGATCCGAGCGGCGGCGTGCTCCACGGCCGCCTGTCGCCCCTCGCCGATCTCTCCCCAGTTCAGCAGGTGCAGGCGCCGTCCTCCCGACCAGGCGACGATGGTCCCGATGCGCCCGGAAGGGGAGTGGATCGCCATCCGGGGCCTCAGCGCCGGTGCCACATGCGGCGGATCGAGAAGACGGCTTGCAGCAGCACGACGGCCAGGACGAGGCTCACCAGGAGCACGAACCCGGTGTCCATGTCATCGCCTCCTTCGAAGCGGCTCCAGCATCCCTCGATCCGCTGGCGCGGCCCAGTGCCGGTCGCCCCGAACTGCCGGCGCCTCGGGTCTGTCGCAGGCACGCCCGCATGTGATGCCGTCATCGCTCGGCGTGCTCGGTCGAGGCCAGCGCCGGATCGCCACCGTCAACAAGGCAGCGTCAGAGCTTGTTCAGGCGCAAAGACTTCCCTGGCCGGGCTGTCAACGCGCCACCGCACGGTCCCGTTCGTCCGGCAGCTCTCTCTGCTGAGGGGAGCGCTGCGGTCGCCCTCTCGGAGGAGATGCTCCGCTCGACGAGCCGTGCGGCAACTGAGGCCTGAAACGCTCGTCTCGACCACGGTCGTGCGAGGGTGTAGCGTGACGACCAGGCAGTGTGGGCAGGAAGGAGGCCCAGCATGTCCGAGCAACACCAGCCCGCTGAGGCGATCGGCACCGTCATCCACTGGTTCGGCCACCTGTCGGTCGCCGCGGTGCGGCTCACGGCGCCGCTCGTGGTGGGCGATCGCATCCACATCCGGGGCCATTCGACCGATCTTGTCGAGACGGTCACGTCGATGGAGATCGAGCATCGGAAGGTGGATCACGCGGGACCCGGCGACGACGTCGCGCTGGCCGTCGCGGGCCATGTCCACGAGCACGACCTGATCTTCCGCGAGGCGTGAGGCGCCCGGAGAGCGGCTGGCGCGGGAGGTGCCGGTCGGGCGTCGCGCGGGCGACCGACGTTGCGCGCCCGAGCGCGGGTCGCGCTCCCTCGTGCCCCGCCCGGCCAGGCACCTCGCGTCGCGCGGGCGACCGATGAAGTGGCGCCGGACCGGACGGAGGCATTGGACCGTGCCACGTCGAGCACGATGGCCCG
>JAJYDP010000602.1 GCA_021777365.1 Chloroflexota bacterium
CTGGCTGAGCCCGAACGTGTCCGTGAGCTGGCGGAAGGCCTCGGCCTCTTCCAGCGGATTCAGATCGGCTCGCTGGATGTTCTCGACCAGGGCCACCTCGAGCTGCTCCTGTCCGGCGAGCTGGCGGACGACGGCGGGGATACGGGTCAGTCCGGCCATGCGAGCGGCGCGGAGACGGCGCTCGCCGGCGATCAACTCATAGCCGTCGAGCGTCTCGCTGACGAGGATGGGCTGGAGGACGCCATGCTCGGTGATGCTGGCCGCGAGGCCCTGGAGTGCCTCGTCCTCGATCGTCTTCCTGGGCTGGTAGGGGTTGGCGGCGATTCGGTCGACGGGAATCTCGGTCGGGGACGCCGCGACGGCGGTCCCGGCCGGGATCAGGGAGGCGAGTCCGCGGCCCAACCCGCCGGTGCGCGCGCTCACTGGACGATCCCGGGCGACATGGCGGCCTCCGGCAGCATGGAGGGGAGGGGAGTCATGGAGGTGTGTGCCGCCGGACCGCGCGCGAGGAATTCGCGGGCGAGCGCCTCATACGCCTGGGCACCCTTGGAGTCGGGGCGGTAGGCGGCGATCGGCAGGCCGTAGCTGGGTGCCTCCGACAGGCGGATGCTGCGTGGAATGATCGTCTCGTACACGAGGCCGTCGAGATGGCGGCGGGCCTCGTCGCGGACCTGCGCGGACAGGAGGGTGCGGGCGTCGTACATCGTGAGGACGACGCCCCGGACGGCCAGCGAGGGGTTGAGGTGATCGCGCACGAGGTTGATCGTGGCGACGAGCTGGCTGAGACCCTCCAGCGCGTAGTACTCGGACTGGAGCGGCACGAGGACGGAGCCGGCCGCGGTGAGTGCGTTCACGGTGAGAAGACCCAGGCTGGGCGGGCAGTCGATGAGCACGTGATCGTAGAGTTCGGCGATGGGCGCCAGTACCCGTATGAGGCGGCGTTCCCGCTGGGCGAGGGGAGCGAGTTCCACCTCGGCGCCTGCCAGCGAGAGCGAGGCGGGGAGAAGGTCCAGTCGTTCCACGGGGGTGCGGACGACCAGGTCGACAGCCGGTACATCGCCGACGATGGCATCGTAGATGGACGCGACGACTGACTGCTTGTCGATCCCCAGGCCGCTCGTGGCGTTACCCTGGGGGTCGAGATCCACGACGAGGACCGAGCGGCCGGCGATGGCGAGATAGGCGCCGAGATTGACGACCGTCGTTGTCTTGCCGACGCCGCCCTTCTGATTGGCGCACGCGATGGTGTCGCCGCTCCTCGTCCCTCGCTCGATCTCGATCACCGCTCGTATTCTACTCGAAGCGCCCTTCTCCCGCCCTTGGCTGGTGTTTCACGTGAAACAAACGGCGGCTTCACCGCCCCTGCCGCGGGGCTCGGACCGTGATCCACGTTGCCGGGCGGCTCTGCCGCGCCGCGGATTGTGACCGTCCGTGACGGCCCGTCGCGCGGCCCCGGCGTCGGGCTGCCGTGAGGGCTCACGCACGCGTGGATCTGGGGAGCCGAGGTGACGAGGCGCATCCGCTCGCGCCGCACCACCCGGTCCCGGGCCGTCTACGTCATTCCAGCGGCGTGGGGGAGGGGCCCCGTCCGTATACTTCGGCCGGCGATGACCCTGGCACGTGCCGCGATCCGCCGGCCTCCCTCGCGCCGTCGCGCGCGAACCGTAGGCAGGAGTGGGACATGCGGGTGGCCCTGGTCGTGATGGGAGCGGTGATCGCTGGCCTCGTCGACGCCAGCGTGACCCCGTTCATCGACATCGCCGGGGCGCGCCCCGACCTGCTGCTCATCACCACGCTCGCCGTGACCGTGACGATCGGGAGCGAGGCCGGGTTCGTGTGGGCCTTCGCCGGGGGCCTGACGCTCGATCTCCTGATGGCGCCCGGGCGACCGATCGGATCGACCGTGGTCGCGCTGCTCCTCGTGGCCGGCGCCGCGGCGGTCGTGGCCCGCGTCGCCGGGCGGAATCACGTGGCGATGGCGATCGTGCTGACCCTCCCGCTGGCCATTGCCTACCGCCTGCTGCTCTCCGTGCTGGTGGCCGCGGTGCTCGGCGGGGGCGTCCCCATGAACCCCCTCGCCGGGGGCCTCTGGCTGGCGATCCTCGATACTGTCCTCGTCGTGCCGCTCGCCGTCGCCGGTCGCTGGGCATGGGTACGCTGGGCCGCGCACGACCGGATCGAATGGTGACCGCATGACGACCCCCACCCCCCGCGACGAGCGCCCCGTGCGCGATCGGCTCCTGCCGCGCTTCCTGGTCTTCGGGCTGGCCGTCGTGATCGTGATGTCGACGCTCGCCGTGCGGGTCTTCTACCTGCAGATTCCCCGCGGCACGACATACCAGGAGCAGGCGGCGGCGAACAGCACGGTCATGGTGCCGGTCCCCTCGGCGCGCGGCCTGATCGAGGACCGGCAGGGCCGCTTGCTCGTCGAGAACGTGCCCTCCTTCTCGATCGAGGTCCGGCCCGCGGATCTGCCCTACAGCGAGCGTGACGCGGTCGTGGGCCGGCTGAGCGAGATGCTCGGCCTCTCCACCACGGCCATCAACGAGGCGATCGACGCCGCGAGCAGCAACCGGTTCGACCTGGTGCGCGTCGCGATCGACGTGCCCGAGAACGTCGCGCGCCTCATCGCCGAGGACCACGTCGAGCTGCCGGGCGTCCAGGTGGTGGCCGAGGCGCGGCGCGACTACCTCTATGGGTCGACCATGGCCGAGCTGCTCGGGTACACGGGGCCGATCAACCCGGACCAGCTCCGGCAGCTGCAGAGCGCGGGCTACCTCCCCACCGACATCATCGGCCAGGCCGGGCTGGAGGCGCAGTACGAGCAGCAGCTCCGCGGGACGTACGGCGAGGAGGAGGTCGAGCAGGACGCCTCGGGGCGCCAGGTCCAGGTCCTCGGGATGCCGGTGCAGCCGCAGGCGGGGGACACGCTGCAGCTCTCGATCGACCTCAAGATGCAGGAGCAGGCGCAGACGGCGCTGGAGTGGGGCATCCAGGTCGCGGGCCTGAAGAAGGGCCTGGTCGTCGTGATGAATCCCCAGACCGGCGAGGTCCTCGCGATGGTCAGCCTGCCCTCGTACAACGACAATCTCTTCGCGCAGGGGATCTCCGAGGCCGACTACCAGAAGCTCGCCACCGACCCGAACCAGCCGCTCCTGAACCACGCGATCGGCGAGATCTACCCGCCCGGCTCCACGTACAAGCTCGTCACCGGCAGTGCCGTCCTCTCGGACCACAAGCTGGGGCCCGACCAGACGCTCCAGACGTACGGGCATCTCACGCTCGCCGGGCAGCGTTTCAACGACTGGAACGGGGTGGGCTTCGGACCGCTCACGGTGAAGGAGGCGTACGCGCAGTCCTCCGACACGTTCTTCTACCAGGCCGCCGCGCTCGTCGGGATCGACCGGATGGCCTACTACGCGCACCAGTTCGGCTTCGGCACCCCGACCGGGATCGACCTGCCCGGGGAGGCGAGCGGGATCGTGCCCTCGAACGCCTGGAAGATGCAGACGTTCGGCGAGCCGATCTATCCCGGCGAGACCTACCTGGCGGGCATCGGGCAGGGCTACGACGCGGTGACCGCCATCGAGCTGCTCGACGCCTACTGCGCGCTGGCAAACGGCGGCAAGCTTCTCCAGCCGCAGATCGTCCGCCAGGTCCTCTCGCCGACCGGACAGGTCGTCCAGTCGTTCGCCCCGAAGCTGCGCTGGCAGGTCAAGGTGCCCGCGTCCGTCCTCGCCTACATGCGCGAGGCCGCCCGCGAGGCCGTCGTGATCCGGCACACCGGGAACGTCGTCGACATGCCC
>JAJYDP010000603.1 GCA_021777365.1 Chloroflexota bacterium
GGGACCTCGTCGATCTCCCCGCGCAGGCGCAGGGCCTCTTCGAGGTGACGCCAGGTGAGCCCGCCCTCCACCCCGTCGGCGATCGCCCTGGCGAGCCCATCGTCGAGGGCGGCGACGAGGTCGGCGCCGGAGCGTCCCCGCGTCAGCTCGGCGGCCCGCTCCACGTCGATCGGCTCGGCGAGCGCCCGGCGCGCCAGCAGGTAGGCGAGGAGGTCGCGGCGCTCCTGCCGCGTGGGCAGCTCGAGGCGGACGATCTTGGAGCCGAAACGTCCGGCCCGCAGCAGCGAGCGATCGAGCAGGTCGGGATGGGTGTTGGTCGACGCCAGCCAGAACACCCGGCCGCCGTCCCGCAGGCCGTCCAGAGCGCTGAGCAAGGCGTACAGGACGGCGCGCGAGCGCCGGTCGTGGACCCGCGCGCCGCGCTCGAGCGCCACCGCGTCGAGCTCGTCGATGTACACCACCGCGGGCTGCGGGTGCGCGGCGAAGTGGCGGGCCAGGCGCGTCACGAGGCGCCCGCTGAGTTCGGCGGCGGTGCACTCGTAGTACGGCACGGCGTCGCCGAGCAGCGCGGCGAGGATCCGCGCGAGGTTGGTCTTCCCGACCCCCGGAGGCCCGGTGAGAAGGCAGGCGCGGACGAGCGATCCCCCCGCCGCCAGCACCTGGTCGGGGTCACGCAGCATGGCGGCCAGGCTTGCCACCTCGCGGACCGCCCGCTCCGATCCGATGTGATCGGCGAGGGTCAACCCGCGCACCTCGATGCGGTGGGCCTCGAGCCAGCGCCGCGTGCGGCGGTCCGTCTCGGGTCGAGCATGCCTGGCCATCGGTGCGCTCCCTGCGGGTGATCGCCCTGTACAGAAACGCGCCACGCCGGGTCCGTCGAGGTCATGCGTGCCCACCGTTCCCTGCACGCGCGGCGTTCGCATCGTTCACGGTCAGCGGGAACGGGCCCCCTTGACGGCCCGCGATCTGCGCCCACCATCCGGCGCGGTGTCACGGACATCGCCGCCGTGAGTCCGCCGGCCCACGATCTATGGCGAGGCCGCAGGATGGCGCGCTTCTACACCGCGGGCGAGGCGGCGGCCGAGCTCGGCTACACCCGTCGCTGGGTCCTACGGCAGATTGAACTGGGACGGCTTGTCGCCGTGGCGTTCGACGCGGGCGGCCGCCGCTCCTATCGCATCCCCGAGGCCGCCCTGGCCGCCTTCCGGGCCCGCTACCTCCGCGATGCGCGCGAGCTGCCGCGACGCGATGAGGGACGGTAGGACACGCGCGACCTCGCGCCACACGCCTGCCCAGCGCGTCCGTGCCGGCAGGGGTGCCGCAACGGAGCCCGTGACGGACCAACCCGGCAGAAGGCGTTTCGCGCGTTGGAGCCCCGCTGTCCGTTATAGGCGAGGGATAACTGCCGCCCCTCACGCTCGAATCGTGCGGTGCTGGGGCCCTGGCCGTTCGAGTTTTCCCCCGCGTATAACGGACAGTGGAGCCCCCCGGGCTTGACAGCAACGGGAATCGACGTAAGAGAAGAGGGGAAGGGAAAGCGGAAGCTCTTCCACTTCCTCTTCCCCGTTCTCTTCCCCTTCCGCGCCGCCGGTGCGCCGAAGTCGAGCCAAAGGAGATCTCCGATGCCCACGCTGCAGATGCCCATCGATGGGGAGCTGGTGCTCCTCGACGTGCCCGTGCGGGCGCGCATGGCCGTGGCGCGCACGCTCGTCCTCGAGTCCGGGTTCCACCGCCGGACGGGGGTCAAGATCCGCTGGCCCGACCGCTGGGCCACGAAGGTGGCCGCGGGCGTCATCGCCGAGGCGGAGGACCCGGCGCGCTGGGCCGCCCGGCTCGCCGACATCGCGCACAAGACCGCCATCGCCCGGCGCATGGCGCCCGACAGTGCCGGGGTGGATCTGAACCATCTCGGGTGGCGACTGTTCTACGCCCAGCTCGAGGACGGCGGCGGCCCATCCATCGACGCGGCCATCGCCCAGATCCGGACCGCGTGGTATCTCACGGGGCACGACATGCACAAGGCGTGCGACACGTGCCGCCTGCTCGAGACGGATGGCACCTGGGAGTTCCTGCGCGCGACGGGCACCGACGCCGTGCTCCTGCGCCTGTACCACACGGAGCTGCAGCTGGCCGAGCTGCTGCCCGCGTACCCGGTCCGGCCGGGCTCCCTCTTCCACATCCGCTCTGCCGCCGCGTAGCCGCTCAGCGATCGGTCCCAGGGGCGATCCCCACCGGCGTATCCGACTGCGCGGGTGCGTGCCCTCGCGGGCGCGGCCTCGCGCCCGCCGCAGGCGAGCGTGGCGGACCGGTCAGGCGAGCCTGCTCGGCGGATCCTCGACGAGTTCCCAGTCCGGGTCCCGCCCCATGTCCCACGCCACCATCGGCCGCCCGGTGGCGCGCTCGAGCGCGCGGAGCGCCTCGGGCGCGCTGGCATAGCCGAGGCGCCAGGCGCGCGCCTGGCTGAGCGTGACCTCGCGGATGACCCCGGCCGCCACGAGCTGCCGCGCCACGGCGTCGCCGCGTCGCACCGGGAGCCCCCGACTGCGTGCCCATCGGCGGGCCAGCTCGCGCAGGCCCACGGCATAGGTGATGCGCGTTCCTGCGCGATGCCCCAACCGGGGCCGGGCGACCACCTCCGCGGTCTCGTGCAGGTAGAGCGTCAGGTCGAGCGCCAGGAGCAGATCGGGATCCATGGCGCCCAGCGTCCCGGCCAGGCGCCAGCCCCGCACGGCGGGCGCGCTGCTCCGCCCGTGCGCGGCCCGTCGGGCGGCGAGGTCCGCCTCGGCGAGCGAGGCGACGATCCAGGCGAGCGAGCCCGCCAGGAGCCAGGCGGCGAGCGCCACGCGGGACGCCGGGTCGGCCCGTGCGTACCACGCCTCGAGCAGCACGACGGCGAGGTAGGCAAGGCGCCAGCGGGTCCAGCGCCGCCGCGTCCCCTGCCAGCGCGCCCGAAGGCTCTCGCCCAGCGGCCGCAGCACAGGGAGCGGCACCGCGGCCCGCCGCGCACGCTCGCGGGCCGCCCGCAGCCGCCGTCGGGCCGCAGCCAGGCGCGCGTTCCGTTGCCGTCGAGCGTCCACGGGGGGAGCCTGGGAATGCCCGCCGCTCGGGTCAAGGCAGCGGCTCGTCCGCACACCCCCGCCACCGGCGGGGCACCCCCCTCCCCCACTTGACGCCGTGCGGTTCTCGCCGACAACCGGGAGGGACGGCGCGCCGAGGCGCCAGGCAGAGGGCGTTGAGGAGACGGTGATGGACGACCACCCACGCGAGATCGCGTGTCCGAGCTGCGGGGCAGCGGCCTGGCTGGGCTACACGACCTGGACCCGCGGACCGGGCGGCGACGAGGTGAGCTGTGCCCTCTGCGGGCTGGCGATCCGCTCGGGCGTCATCCGGGGTCCCGGCTTTCCACCCGAGCCGGACGAGGTCGAGGAGGAGGCCGGGGCCGCCACCCGGGCCGGGCACGTGCCGGAGGGACCGGCGTACCTGCGCCCCGACGAGCGGCGCATCCGCCTGGCCGTGCTCGACCTCGACGACGTGCCGGACCTCCCGGGCCTCGGGGACGAGCGTCCCGCCATCTCGAGCGTCACCATCCGGTTCCGACGCCCGAGGCCCTGAGCGATGGGTGCGCTCGGTCGGGCCATCACGCGCTGGGTCATGGGGACCCTCGTCGCGCTCATCCTGATCGGCGGCCTGGCGGCGATCGCCTGGCTGGGACTCGGCCTCGTCGGCCTCCATATCCCGCCGGGCCTGTACGTGCTGCTGACGGGGGGCACCGTCCTCCTGGCGCTCACCCAGGGGGCCG
>JAJYDP010000016.1 GCA_021777365.1 Chloroflexota bacterium
GGGTCGCGGGGCTGTACCGCGACGCGCGCATCCACCGCATCTGGGAGGGGACCAACGAGGTCAACCGCCTGCTGGTGCCCGGGATGCTGCTGCGTCGCGCCATGCGCGGCCGGCTCGACCTGCTCGGCCCGGCGAAGCGCGCGGCCGACGCGCTCCTCGCGCCCGAGCCGCCGGTGGAGGACGGCGCGCCCCTCGAGGAGGAACTGCGCCAGGTGCGGGCCATGCGGACCGCGCTGCTGGTGGCGGCGGGCGCCGCCGTCCAGCGCTACGGCGAGCGGCTGGAGGACGAGCAGGAGGTCCTGTACCGGGTCGCGGACCTGGCCATTGCGCTCTTCGCCGCCGAGTCGTCGGTGCTGCGGGCACGGGCGTCGGGCGACGCGTTGCAGGCCGACCTGGCCCGCCTGGTGGTGGCGAGCTCCATGGCGGCCGTGGAGCGCGGCACTGCCGAGGTGGCGGCACGCGTCCAGGAGGGGGACGACCGCCGGATGGTCCTCGCCGGGCTCCGCCGCCTCCTGCGGCGCGAGCCGGTGGATCTCGTTGCGCTGCGACGGTCCGTGGCGGCGGAGCTGGTCAACCGGGGGGGATACCGGGTGTAGCCGGCGGCGCGCGAGTGCCGCGGCCGACGAGGGAGGCCGAGCAATGGCGACGGCGACGGTGGCGGTGCAACCCAGGCCCTGGGTGGCACACTACGACGACGGGGTCCCGGCGGAGGTCGAGATCCCCGAGATTCCGCTCGACGACCTGCTCCGGCAGGCCGCGGCGCGCTGGCCCGCGGCGGTGGCCCTGACCTTCTACGGTCGCAACCTGACCTTCGCCGCCCTCGACCGCCAGGTCGACCGCGCGGCCCACGCATTCCGGTCCCTGGGGGTGCAGCGGGGCGACGTGGTCAGCCTCCACCTGCCGACCAGCCCGGCCTTCGTGATCGCCTTCTACGGGCTCCTGCGGGCGGGCGCCATGGGACTGCCCATGAACCCGCTGTACATGCAGCGCGAGATCACCGAGCTGATGCGGCTGGGCCGGCCGGCGGTCTCGGTCTCCCTCGACCTGGTCGCTCCGCGGGTCGCCGCGGCACGGGCGGATGCCGGCCTGGACGGCCCCGTGCCGAGCGTCGGGATCGCCGAGCAGTTGCCGCCGCTCAAGGGGCTGCTCTACCCGATCAAGGCGCGCCGCGAGGGCCGCTGGCACCCCATGGCCGACACGCCGGCCACCCCGCACTTCATGCGCCTGGTGAGCCGGGCGTCCATCGAGCCGTTCCCCTCGGCCGCGGGCCACCGCGACGTCGCGCTGCTGCAGCCCACGGGCGGCACCACCGGGGTGCCCAAGGCGGCCATGCTCACGCACCGGAACCTGGTGGCCAACGCCCTCCAGGTGGCCGCCTGGTTCCCCAACGCCACCCCGGGCGAGGCGGTCCTGGGCGCGCTGCCGTACTTCCACATCTACGGCATGACCGTGGCCATGAACATGGCCGTCGCGCTCGGCCAGCGCCAGGTGCTGCTGCCGCGCCCGGACACGGTGGAGATGCTCGAGACGATCAGCCGGGAGCGGCCCCGCATGTTCCCCGGGGTGCCGGCGATGTACCAGGCGATCTCGGTGAACCCGCGCGCGGCGTCCCTGGACCTCACCTCGATCGACGGCTGCATCAGCGGCGCCTCGCCGCTCCCCCTGGAGGTGCAGCGGCGCTTCGAGGAGGTGACCCACGGCCGGGTCGTGGAGGGCTACGGGCTCTCCGAGGCGAGCCCCGTCACGCACTCCAACCCGCTCTACGGCGACCGGCGCCCGGGCACCGTGGGGGTCCCCTTCCCGTCGACCGACGCCCGCGTCGTCTCGATGCTGGACGGGCACGAGCTCGGGCCGGGCGAGGAGGGGGAGCTCCTGGTGCGCGGACCGCAGGTGATGCTCGGCTACTACGAGAACCCCGAGGAGACCGCGCTGGTCCTGGACGCCGACGGGTGGCTGCACACCGGCGACATCGCCACCCGCGACGAGGACGGGTACTTCCGGATCGTCGACCGGAAGAAGGACGTGATCATCGTGGGCGGGATGAACGTCTGGCCCCGGGAGGTCGAGGAGGTCCTGCTCGAGCATCCCCTGATCCGGGACGCCGCGGTGGTCGGTGCGCCACACCCCCGCCTCGGCGAGGTCCCGCGCGCGTTCGTGGTGCCGGCGCCGGGCGCCACGCTCACGGTCGAGATGGTGGTGGAGCACTGCAGCGCGAACCTGGCCGGCCACAAGGTGCCCCGGCAGGTGCAGTTCGTCGACGAGCTGCCGCGCACCGGGGTGGGCAAGCTGCTCCGGCGCGAGCTGCGCAGGGCGGCCGCGGACGGGGTGCCCGTCCAGCCGGCGGCGGAGCGCCCTGCGGCGTCCCCGCGCCCGGTCGCGGGCGCCGACCCGGGGGCTCCGCGCCCGGAGTAGACTCCCCGGACAACCAGAGAACAGGACCGCGGGATCCGCGAAGCCGGTGTGAATCCGGCACAGTCCCGCTACGGTGATCAGCCACGCGGCCCTCCCGGCCGCGGCTGGAAGTCCGGTCGCCGGGCCCGCGGTCGTGCTCGTACCTTCGAGAGAAAGGGAAGGCACCATGCACGTCGCGCGTTCCGGGCCCCTCGCCGACCGACACTCCCCCCGATCCTCCAGCCGGGCGGCGCTGCGCGTCGCGACGCTGCTGCTGGCGCTGGCGGTGGCCGGATGCGCCGGGGCCGCCGCTCCGGCCCCCTCCTCGGCGCCCGGGTCGTCGGCCACCGGATCGTCGCAGGCCGGGTCGTCCGCCGCCGCAGCCGGTTCGGCTGGCGCGGGTGCGTCGCCGGCGGCGTCGTCCGCCCAGGGCTCCGGTGTCCCGGGTTCCTCGGCTCCGGGCTCGGCCACGGGCTCCCCGTCCGCGGCGCTCGCCCCGGGATCGCCCGAGGGTCCCGCGTTTCCCCTCACCCTGACCGACGACGAGGGGACCCGCGTCACCATTCCGGCCGCTCCCTCGCGGATCATCAGCCTGGCGCCATCGGTCACCGAGACGCTCTTCGCCCTGGGCGAGGGGCCGAAGGTCGTCGGCGTCACGAGCTCGGACGACTACCCGCCCGCGGTGAAGTCCATCCCGCAGGTCGCCACCTACACCGGCGTCGAGACCGAGAAGGTGGTCGCCGCGCAGCCCGACCTCGTGATCGCCTGGAAGGGGATCACGTCCACCACCGACATCGCCACGCTCCGCTCCCTGGGGATCCCGGTGGTGGTCCTCTACGCCACCACCGTGCCCGCCGTCCTGCGGGACATCGCGCTCGTCGGGGAGGCGACCGGCGAGGCCGCGGCCGGGACGGCGCTCGAGGCCACGCTGACCGGCGAGATGAACCAGGTGACGGCTGCCGCCACCGCCGCCGGTCCGGCACCGCGCGTCTTCTACGAGCTGGATGCCACCAAGACGATCTACACGCCGGCCCCGGACGACTTCACCACGGACATGATCCGGCGTGCCGGCGGCAGCCCGATCACCAGCGGGATCGCGGGGGTCTACTCGATCTCGCTGGAGCGCCTGGTTGCGGCGGATCCACAGGTGATCGTGCTCGGGGACGCCAGCTACGGCACGACGGCCGCCGACGTGGCGGCCCGCCCTGGATGGGAGGGGATGACCGCGGTCAGGACCCACGCCATCCGGCCCATCGACGACACCATCGTGACGCGCCCCGGGCCCCGGATCGTGGAGGGCCTGGAGGCCCTGGCCGAGGCGATCCACCCGGGGCTGACGCTCCCGTCGTTCCCGCCGATCCCGATGGGCGCCCCGTGAGATGACGGCGCGCCAGGGGGAGGCGGTGCGCACGGCGGCCGAGGTCGCCGGGACCCGGGCGCCCGCCGTGAGCGCGGTCGTGGACAGGGCCGCCGGCGGTCTGCCCGTCCCTGCGCCCGGCACCGCGACCGCCGTCACGCCCAGCGCCGCACGCATCGGCGCCGCTACCGGCACGGCGCCTGCCGCTGTCCCCGCCGGCACCCGCACCATCGCCGCAACCGGCCCGACGAGCGCCGGTGCTGCCCGGCAGATGCCGGCGGTGCACGCCGCGCTCGCCCGCTCCCGGCAGCGCTCGGTCATCCTCGGTGTCCTCGGCGTGGTCGCGCTCCTCGGCGCGCTGGTCGCGGGCGTCGGGCTCGGGGAGGTCGTCATCGCGCCCGCGGACACGATCGCGATCCTCGCCCGCCAGCTGCTGGGCTGGCCGGTCCACGTCACCTGGCCCGCCTCCGACACCGTCATCGTGATGGAACTGCGGCTCCCGCGGGTGCTCGCCGCCATGGCGGTCGGCGCCTCGCTCGCCCTCGCCGGCACCGCCTTCCAGGGACTCCTGCGCAACCCGCTGGCCGATCCCTACGTGCTGGGCACCGCCAGCGGCGCGGCACTGGGCGCGGCGCTCGGCGTGCTGATCCCGGTCCGCGGGATCGTGCTCGGGTTCGGCCTCCTCCAGGGGCTGGCGTTCCTCGGGGCGCTCGTCGCCGTGGTGCTGGTCTACCGGTTGTCGCGGGCCGGCCAGCTCGCATCGATGACGGGCGTCCTCCTCACCGGCTACGCGGTGAGCTCCATGCTGGCAGCCGGGCTGGCGGTCACCATGTGGCTCTCCGGGGACGGGCTGCGGCAGATCTTCTTCTTCCTGCTCGGCGGCTTCGACGGGGTGGCATGGCCGCAGCTGGCGGCGGCGCTTCCCGCGCTCGTGCTGGGCGGCGCCGTCCTCCTGGGCCGCGCGCGCTCGCTCAACGCGCTGCTGCTGGGCGAGGAGACCGCGGCCCACCTGGGGCTGGATGTGCGCCGCGAGCGCATCGTCCTGCTCGGCGCGGCCTCCCTGGTGACGGCCGCGTCGGTGGCGATCGCGGGGCTCATCGGCTTCGTCGGGCTGGTGGTGCCCCACGTCGTGCGCCTGATCGCCGGTCCGAATGCGCGTGCCGTGCTGCCGCTCTCCGCCATCTGGGGTGCGGCCTTCCTGGCCACCTGCGACCTGCTGGCACGGATCCCGGGGGACGTGCCGGTGGGGGTGGTCACGGCCCTGGTGGGCGCCCCGTTCTTCCTCTGGATCCTGCGCCGGGCGCGCGCGGGGTACGAGCTGTGACGGCCGCGGACGCGGGCAACGGCGGGGCGCGATCCGCGACGGCCGTGTCAACAGGCACGGGCGGGGTGCGAGCCGGGGCGGCTGCGATCGGGATCGAGGTGAGCGGACTGCGGGTCGCGTACCGGGGCCGGGAGGTCCTGCATGGGATCGACCTGGCGATCCGGCCGGGTGAGCGGGTGGCGCTCCTCGGCCCGAACGGCGCGGGCAAGAGCACCCTCCTGCGGTGCATCACCGGCATGGCCCGGGAGCGGCACGGCGCGGTGCTCCTCGGAGGGACGCCCGTCGAGTCCCTGCCCCGGGAAGCGGTGGCGCTCCGGATCGCGGTGGTACCACAGCAGGCACCCGTCCCGTTCGCGATCCGGGTCGAGGAGCTGGTCGCGCTCGGGCGGCTCCCGCACGAGCACCCGCTCCTCGGGCTCCGCGACACCGACCACGAGGCGGTGGCGCGGTCGATCGAGCGGGTGGGGCTCGCCGACCTGGTCGGACGGGATGCGCGCGAGCTCTCCCTGGGCGAGCGCCAGCTGGTGCTGCTCGCCATGGCGGTCGCGCAGGACGCGCCGTGCCTCCTGCTGGACGAACCGACGGTGCACCTGGACCTGCGCCACCAGGTCGCGACGATGGAGCTGCTGACCGACCTGAACGAGCGAGACGGCGTCACCGTGGTGGCCGTGCTGCACGACGTGGCGCTGGCCGCCCACTTCTTCCCGCGGCTCGTGGTGCTCGACCACGGGCGGGTGGAGGCGGACGGCTCGGCGGACGTGGCCCTGGCCCCCGACCTGGTTCGCCGCGTCTTCGGCGTCGATCCGGGGCTCGTGACGCGGGGCCTGCCACCGGCCCCGGGCCGCTCGTCGTCCGATAGTCCCTCATGACGTGCGATGTCTCCCTTGCCAGCGACGTTCCCCCTCGTTGGGGCCGGGACCGGGGCCGGAACGGACGGCCGTCCCGGCCTGACGCGCGCCGCTTCGGTCAGGCGGGCGGTCACCCGGGCGGCAGGGGCTCCGGGCGACCGAACAGGTAACCCCGGCCGAACTCGACGCCCAGCTCCGTCAGCGTGGCGGCCTCCAGGTCCGTCTCGATCTCCTCGGTGATCAGCCGGCACCCCGCGCCGCGAACGGCGGGCGCGTCGCGCAGGCGAACGGCGGGTGCGTCGCGCAGGCGAACGGCGGGCGTGCGGCCCGTCGCGCAGGCGGGCGGCGGGCGCGTCGCGCAGGCGGGCGGCGGGCGCACGGCCCGTCGCTGCACGATCTCCTTGTTGGCTGTTGCACACCAGGCGAGCCGTACGCAGCCGCGGCGCACACGTCACGGCTCCGGCTGGAGCGCCTGGACGCCCATTCGTGCGGCAACTGGGCCTGATGCGGACCACGGACACTCACGCCCGGGCACGGCCGGACACGTAGAGCCCGCCTCGTGTGCAATAGCGACGATCGGTGCGGATGACCAGCTGTTGCACGGCGGGCGCGCAATATCCGCACCGCCCGGCCGGGAGCAGGCTGACGCACCGCACGCGTGCCATAGCCGCGATGCAGCCGCGATGCCCGCGTGGCGATGCCCCCCGAGGATGCGGCGCGAGGATGCGGCGCGAGGATGCGGCGCGAGGGTGCCGCGCGAGGGTGCCGCGCGAGGGTGCCGCGCGAGGATGACTGGCGCGCCCATGCAGCCGGAAAGGCCGCCGTTCGGCCCGGCCCGGCCTCGCCCGGCTCGCCCGGCTCGCCCGGCCCGGCCCGGCCTCGCCCGGGCCGCCGGAGCATGTGACCGCGACAGGCATTTGACCGCGGCCCGACAGGGACGCTAGGCTCGCACCGATGGCCCCACGTTCCCGTTCCGCCGGTGCCCTGGCGCTCGCGCTCGTCCTGCTGGCCGCCTGCGGCGGCACGGCGGGCCCGACCATCGCGCCGGCTGGAGGATCGCCGGGGGGAACGTCCGGGACGGCCACGCAGGCCGGCACTGCAGGCGCATCGGGGGCACCGTCCGCGTCCGGCGGCTCGCCATCGCAGGGAGCCGCGCCCTCGGCGATCCCCCTCGCGAGCTACCAGCCGGCCTCCGGGTCCCCCGCACCGTTCGACGATTCGGCGGCGATCGGCGCGTCGGCGTGCAGCGGCAACCATGACAACCGCGTCTTCTTCGAGGCGATCGCGGGCCAGGTGACCTGGTCGGTCTACTGCGCGGTTCTCCCCTCGGGATGGTTCGTGCAGACCGGCTCCTTCTCCCTGCGTGACGGCGGCCGCATGGAGATCACCTACAGGGGCCCCGGCGGCTCGCTGCTGACGCTCGAGGAGGGCAACATCTGCGAGAACGGCGCCAGCGCCTGCGCCGTGCAGGGACAGCAGCTGGGCAGCTCGGCGTTCGGCGACCAGACCGGCACGCTCTCCGCGATGGATTCCTCGGGCGGGTACGGGATCTACGTGGATCCCGGGTCGTTCCCCTCGTGGTCACTCACAGCGACGGGGCTCGACGAGAGCGCGTTCACCGGGTTCGCCGCCGCCCTCTACCACGTGAAGGGCTGACCGGCCGGCAGCAGGCCGACGCTCTGCCCGTCGACGCCCTGCTCGAGGGGTTGTGCCGCCAGGTACCCACCGCCGGCGTGAACGAGTGATCGCCTCTGCTCAGGCGGGACCGGGGTTGGTGTCGTCGGCGTCGTCGGTGTCGTCGGCACCCAGGGCCAGGTCGGCCCGCGCGTGCACCTCGGTCAGCGAGTCGGTCAGCGTCGGCGGAACGGGCGCCCGGACGTTGTGCCCCTCGCGCTGGGCCACGCGCAGCGCGGCGCGGGCGGCGACCGTGCGCGGCACGGCGGCGGCCCGGTTGAGGTAGTAGAAGAAGAACGCCGACAGGACGGCGGCGACCGGGATCCCGAAGATCGCGCCGGGGATCCCGGCCAGCTTGCCGCCGATGATCACGGAGGCGAGCACCACCAGCGGGTGGATCCCCACGGCTCCGGCCATCAGCCGCGGCTGCACGACATTCATCACGACGAGCCACCCGGCGGCCATCACCACCAGGGCGGGCACCACGGCGCCCGGGTCGGTCAGGATCGCCACGATCACGGGCGGCGCCCACGAGACGAACGGCCCGAAGAAGGGGATCGCCTGCAGGATCCCGGACGATGCGGCCACGATCGGCGTGTACTGCAGGCCGAGCACCATGCCCAGGACGGCCGCCAGCGCGCCGTACATCAGGCCCATGATCGCCTGGCCCCGCAGGAAGCCCCCGAACGAGCGCGAGACCGTGCGCTCGAAGAGCCGGAACTCCTCCGCGTACTGCGGCGGCACCAGCCGGACGCCGAAGGCGAGGATCCGGTCCCGGTCGAGCACCATGTAGAGCGACAGGAACAGGATGATCAGCAGGTTGCCCAGGATCCCCAGCCCGGCCAGCGCGAAACTGGAGACCGGCGCGGCGATGGAGGGGAGATCGCGCAGGAACGTCTGCACCTGTGAGGCGACATCGATACGGATCCCCAGCTGGTCGAGCCGGCCCTGGTTCGCCTGGACGACCTTCAGGAGGCTCTCCTGCAGGGCCGGTGCGTTGGCCACCAGCCTCGACATGGAGCTCGCGAAGACCTGGGCCGCGTAGACGGCGAGCAGCAGGAGGACCACCAGCAGGATCCCGTAGGTCAGCAGGACGGCCAGCCCGCGGGGGCCCGGGGTCACGCGCTCCAGTGCGCTCGCGACGGGGGAGAGCACGAAGGCGAGCAGCCACGCCAGGAAGAAGACGAGGAGGATGTCGCCGAAGTAGAGGAAGACGTTGGCGAGCAGCCCCACCAGCACCAGGGCGACGGCGAGGGTCCCGATGACGAGCAGCGCGTCGAGCCAGCGCCGCTCGCGCTCCGTGAGCCGCGTTCCCGCCCCGGGCGACTCGGGCACCATGCGCTGAGTCTATAACGTGCGCCCGCGCCGAATGCGGGCCGCTGCGACGTTTGCGTGTCGAAGGGCCGTCTGCGCCGCCCTGCGCCGATTGCGGGCACGCGCCCCGATTGCGGGGCGCGTGCCCTACCCGCGGACCGGTCCCAGGCCCATCCGCTCGTGGCAGGTGGCGATCGTCTCCTGCGCCAGTGGCGCCAGCCGCTCCGCGCCGCTGCGGAGGACCTCCTCGACGTAGCCGGGACGCTCGGCAAGCTCCCGCCGGCGCTCGCGCGCCTCGGCGAAGTGCTCGACGATCCGGTCCGCCAGCAGCCGCTTGGTGTCCACGCAGCCCGTGCGCGCTGTCCGCTCGCCCTCCCAGATCCCCTCGTAGTCCGATGGGCTGAAGAATCGGTGGAGCTGGCACACGTTGCACACCTCCGGCCGGCCCGGGTCGGTGCGGAGGATCCGCTGCGTGTCGGTGACCATGCTCATCACCTGGCGGCGGATGACGTCCGGCTCGGCGAAGATGTCGATGACGTTGCCGAGCGACTTCGACATCTTGTTGACGCCGTCCGTCCCCTTGACGATCGGTGCCTCGCTGAAGACCGCCTCCGGCTCGACGAAGTACTGGCCGTAGCGCGCGTTCCACGCCCGGACGATCTCGCGAGCCAGCTCGAGGTGCGCGGCCTGGTCCTTGCCGACCGGCACGTACCTGGCGTGGTAGATCGCGATGTCCGCGGCCTGGAGCACCGGGTAGGTCAGCAGCGCGTGGTTGATGTCCTCGGGCTGGTAGCGCCGCTTCTCCTTGAACGACGGCGTGCGCTCGACCCAGGCGACCGGGACGACCGACGAGAGCAGCCACGTCAGCTCGGTGTGCTCGGGACGGTCCGACTGGCGGAAGAGGACCGCACGCTCGGGGTCGAGCCCGAGCGCCAGCAGCCCGAGGGCCATGTCGTGTGTGTTCCGCCGGATCAGCGCGCCGTCGTGCGTGCTCGTGAGCGCGTGGTAGTCCACGATGCAGTAGATGGCGTCGTGGTGCTCCTGCATGGCGATGTAGCTGCGGAATGCGCCCAGGTAGTTGCCGACGTGGGGCAGCCCGGATGGCTGCACGCCGCTGAAGACGCGGCCGCTGGGGAGGGATGCGGGGTCGGACACCTGCAGCGTGGCAGGGAGAGGCGTGCTGGTCATCGCGCGGAGTGTAGCGGAGGCCGGTACCTCCGGACCGGCGACCGCGGCCCTCGCCGGGTGTATTACCGTGGGGCGATGTTCATCCTCTACGCGATCGTCATCGGGCTGGTGCTGGGCTGGCTGACGGGCGGTCGTCTGGAGCACCTGGCCGGCCTCTCGTTCCGCTGGACGTGGGTCGCCGTCGCGGGACTGGCCGTGCAGGTCGCCCTGTTCAGCGCGCCGGTGAGCAGCTCGATCGGAGCCGCGGGGGCACCGCTGTACGTGGCGTCGACCGCGGCCGTCCTGGGGTTCGTGCTCGTCAACGCGCGCGTCGCGGGGATGCCGCTCGTCGCGCTGGGCGCCGCGTCCAACCTCGTCGCGATCGTGGCCAATGGCGGCACGATGCCGGCCAGCGGCGCGGCCCTGGCGGCGGTCGGCATCGGCCGGGAGCCCGGCTACGTCAACACCCGCGAGCTGGTCTCCCCCGTGCTGGCGCCGCTCGGCGACGTCTTCGCCGTGCCGTCCTGGATGCCGCTCGCCAACGTGTTCAGCGTCGGCGACGTCCTGGTCGGGCTCGGGATCGCCGTGGTGATCGTGGCGGCGATGCGCCGCGAACCCGGGCCGGCCGACGCGGTCGACGCGGGGGCGCCGCTGGGCGCCGGCGGCGGGCCCGGGCGCCCTGACGGGGAGGGTACTGGTACCAACGGCTGATGCCGGAGGGCATCCACTGGTACCTGTGTCGCATTGTTGCGGGTCGCCCCCATCCGTAGGGTCGGTCCCGGCAGCGAGGACCGCTGCCCGACCCAGCTTCCGTCCAGGGCAAACCCGCCGCGAGACGGGGACGCAAAGCCAGGGATCTTCCTGCAGAGGAAGACCGCCCGGTTGCCGGAGGCGCGTCGCACCGGACTGGAGGGGAACATGAAGGCGAACCTGGCGCACTTCATGCTCGCCACGGCGGCGCAGGCCGCCGTGGAACGGTTCTGAGCGCCAGGGTGCGGTGGTGAACATGAAGCGCAACTTCCGACTGGCGACGTTCCGCATCCTTCTCGCGCTCGCGGCGATCGGCAGCTCCGCCCTCGTCCTCGAGGCGGGCCACCGCTGGTAGCGAGCATGGGGACGCGGCGTCGTCGCCGCGTGGCACTCACCAAGGGACCGCCGGCACGCCGGCGGTCTCGCGGTTTCTGATGCGGGGCATGCCGGTACAATCCCGGCGATGACCGCGCCATCCACGGCCACCGACCCCCACGCCACGGCAGCCCCGCTCCGCGTCGCGCTCCTCGGTCTCGGGACCGTCGGGCGCGAGGTGGCGCGTGGCCTGCTGGCCGGCGACACCCGGCTGGCGGACGGCTCGGGCGGGCGCGGGCTCCGGCTCGTGGCCGTGGCGGACCGCGACCCGGCCCGGTTCGAGGGGCTGCCCCTCGACGGTGTTGATCGGACGGACGACGGCGCCCGGCTGATCGGCCGTCCCGACGTGGACGCCGTGGTCGAGCTGATCGGCGGCGTCGAAGGCGCCGGGCGGCTGGTGGCGGCGGCGCTCGACGCCGGGCACGCGGTCGTCACGGCGAACAAGGCGCTGCTGTCGCGGCGGGGCGCCGAGCTGGAATGCCGTGCCCGCGAGCGTGGCGTGGCGCTGCGCTTCGAGGCCGCGGTCGGCGGCGCGATCCCGGTCCTCGCCACCCTGGCCGCGGACCTGGCCGCGAACCGGATCGACGCGGTGCGCGGCATCGTCAACGGCTCCACGAACTACGTCCTCACCTCGCTCGCGCAGGAGGGCGGCTCGTACGACGAGGCGATCGCGCGGGCGAAGGAGCTGGGCTACCTGGAGGCCGACCCGAGCGCGGACGTCGAGGGACGGGATGCGGCCGACAAGCTGGCGATCCTGGCCCGGCTGGCGTTCGGCGCCTGGCCCGACGTGACGGCGATCCGGCGGGCGCTCCCGGCGTTCGAGACGGACGGCGGCGGGCGCGCGGCCGCAGCCGGGCGAGCCGGGGGATCCGGCACTCGCCCCCCGGGCGACAGCCGGGGCGCTGCCGGCACGCACCCCATGGGTGGCAGCCCGGGCAGTGCCGGCACCCGCCCCACGGGTGGCAGCCCGGGCAGTGCCGGCACCCGCCCCCCGAGCGACGGCCTCCCCGGCATCACCGGCGTGACGGCGGCGCAGATCGAGGCAGCCGGTCGGCTTGGCTTCACGGTCAAGCTCGTGGCGCGGACGGCCCGCGCCGGCGACGCCGTGACGGCCTGGGTGCTCCCGGTGGCGGTCCCGTCGGAGAGCGCGCTGGCCCGCACCGACTGGGCGGAGAACCGGATCGAGATCGACGGCGACCCGGTGGGCCGCGTCGCGCTCGTCGGCCAGGGGGCGGGCGGCGGGCCGACCAGCAGCGCCATCCTGGGCGACCTGCTCGCGGTCGCGCGGGGCGAAGGGTCGACGTGGGCGGGGCTTCCCGCGGCCGGGTCGCTTGCGGCGGACCGGCTGACGGACGGCATGGCCGAGCCGAGGCGATGGCTGGTCACGACCCCCGGGGGCGAGGCGCGGCTGGCGGGGCCGGTCGCGCTGGACGGCCTCCGGGTCCACCTGGCGGGCACCGGAGCCGGCGCCAGCGTGCTCCCGGTCCTGGACGAGGGCTGAGCGGATGCGCATGAGCGAGGTGCTGCGGCACCTTCGGCAGCAGCAGGCCACCACGGGCGCCCGCCCGCGACTGCTCCATCGGTACGCGGGGTTCCTGCCGGTCGGCCCGGGCACGCCCCCGCTCTCGCTCGGCGAGGGCTTCACGCCGCTCGTGCACGCGCGCACGCTCGGGCGCGCCATCGGCTGCCCCGAGCTGTACCTGAAGTTCGAGGGGATGAACCCCACCGGCTCGTTCAAGGATCGGGGGATGGTCGTCGCCGTCGCCAAGGCGCTGGAGGAGGGCGCGAAGGCGGTCATCTGCGCCTCCACCGGCAACACCTCGGCCTCGGCCGCGGCGTACGGGGCGAGCGCCGGCCTCGAGGTGATCGTGGTCCTGCCGGCCGGCCGGATCGCGGCCGGGAAGCTGCTCCAGGCGCAGGTGGCGGGCGCGCGGGTGGTTGCCGTGGACGGCAACTTCGACGACGCGCTGCGCGTGGTGCGCGAGCTGGCGGCCTCGGGCGAGCAGACCGGCCACCCCGTCACCCTGGTCAACTCGGTGAACCCGTACCGGCTGGAGGGGCAGAAGACGGCGGCGTTCGAGGTCTGCGACGACCTGGGCGGGGCGCCCGACTACCTGGCGATCCCGGTCGGCAACGCCGGCAACATCAGCGCCTACTGGGCGGGCTTCACCGAGTACCGCGACGCCGGCCTGGTAGAGACGCGGCCGATCATGCTCGGGTTCCAGGCCGCCGGCGCGGCGCCGATCGTGCTCGGGCACCCGGTGGAGAACCCCGAGACGGTGGCGACCGCGATCCGCATCGGGAACCCGGCGAGCTGGCAGAAGGCGGTGCGGGCCCGCGACGAGTCGGGCGGCCGGATCGAGGCCGTGACCGATGACGAGATCCTCGACGCGTACCGGGACCTGGCACGGTACGAGGGCGTCTTCTGCGAGCCGGCGAGCGCCGCCTCCGTGGCCGGCGTGCGAAAGCTCGCGGCCGAGGGGGCGATCGACCCGGGCGGGACGATCGTCTGCGTCCTGACGGGCCACGGGCTCAAGGACCCGGACACGGCCCGGCGGAACGTGCTCGCAGGCGTGACGGCGCCGCCGACGGTCGAGGGCGTCACGGAGGCGCTGGGCTGGTGAGCGCGCGACGCCGCCGCGAGCGGTCGGTCGACGCCCGGGCGGCTGCGGAGGGCACGGTGCCCGCCGCACCGGCCGCACCCGCCGCCGAGAGCGCCCTGCCCGCCGCCGAGAGTGCCGCACCCGCCGCCGAGAGTGCCGCACCCGCCGCCGAGAATCCATCGGCTGACGCCGCCGGGCTTGACTCCGGGGCCGAAGGCGCGTCGGTCGATGCCTCGACCGCCGAGGTCGGCCCGGTGCCCGACGCCGGGGCCGAAGTCCCCGGCACCCGTGCCGTCCGCGCAAGGCCGGAGGTCCTCCCCCAGGAGCCGCCGTTCCCGGGCTTTGTCCATCGCCGTGTCGTCGTCGACGTGCCCGCCTCCACGGCCAACCTCGGCGCAGGGTACGACGTGCTCGCCATGGCGCTCGACCTGGCCAACCGCGTCAGCGTCGAGGTGCTGACCGAGCCGATCGTCGAGCTCACGGTCGAGGGCGAGGGGGAGGGGCACCTTGCGGCGGACCGGCACAACCGGTTTGTCGTCGCGCTGGAGCTGGGCATCCGGTGGGCTCTCGGTGAGGTCCCGGCCGGGATCGGGTGGCGCGTGCACATGCACAACCGGATCCCGCTGGCGCGCGGGCTCGGGTCGTCGGCAGCGGCGACGGTGGCGGGCCTCGTGGCCGCCGACGCGCTGACCGGCGGGCGACTGGACGAGCGCCGGCAGCTCGAGCTGGCGTGCGACCTGGAGGGGCACCCGGACAACGCCTCGGCCGCCCTGCTGGGCGGGTTCGTGGTCGTCGCCATGTCCGGCGGACGCCCCGACGTCGTGCGCTTCGACGTGCCGGGCCGGCTCCGAGCGGTCCTCTTCGTCCCGGATCGGACGCTGGCCACCATGGCGATGCGGGCCGCGATCCCGCGCGAGGTGCCGCACCGGGATGCCGTCTTCAACGTCGGCCGCGCCGCGCTGGCGGTCGCCGCGATCACCAGCGGCCGGTACGCGCTGCTGCGCGAGGCTACCGAGGACCGGCTCCACGAGCCCTACCGGGCGATCGTCTACCCGGAGCTGCCGCTGCTCGTGGCGGCGGCGCGCGAGGCGGGGGCGCTCGGGGCGTGCCTCTCGGGCGCCGGGTCGAGCGTGATCGCCTTCGCGGACGACGAGCGGCTGCTGGAGGCCGTCGGGGACGCGATGGCAGCGATCGCGGCCGATCACGACCTGCCGGGCCGCGTGCGCCCGGTCGCGCTGCGCAACGCCGGCCCGCTCGTGGTGGAGGTCGGGTAGCCCGAGGACTCCCACCGGCAACCGCGCCGCGCGGTGCTCGTGCCTCGGTGCGGCCCGCGTCTCGCGGGGCCGTGAGAGTGCGCCGGGTCGCGCGAAAGCGCGCGTCGATCGCGGGTGAAGAGCGCGTCGGCATCCTTCGCGGATGGACGGACAGCGGCTCGGGGCCGGCCTGCGTGAGCTGCGCGTCCGCGCCCGCCGCACGCAACGGGACGTGGCGATGGCGGCCCGCGTCTCGCGAGGCACGATATCGCGCCTGGAGCGTGGCCATGCGCGGTCCGTCTCGCTCGAGGCGGTCACGTCGGTCGCCGCAGCGCTCGACGCCCATGTCGACGTGGAGCTCCGCTGGCGCGGCGGACAACTGGACCGTCTGCTCGACGCTCGCCACGCCGCGCTGCAGCAGGAGGTGATCCGCCGCCTCTCCCGCGCACCGGGCTGGACCGTGGTCGCGGAAGCGTCGTTCTCCGTCTATGGCGAGCGCGGGTCGATCGACGTGCTGGGCTGGCATGCCGAGACCCGGTCGGTGCTCGTGGTGGAGGTGAAGACCCGTGTCCTCGACCTGCAGGATCTGCTCCGCACCATGGACCAGCGCAGACGGCTGGCGCCGACCATCGCGCGCGGTCGCGGATGGGCCGCGCAGACCGTGTCGACGTGGGTGATCGTCGAGGGAACGGACGCGAACCGGCGCCGGGTGCGTCGGCACGCCGACCTGCTCGCCACCGCGTTCCCGTCGCCCGGTCGCGCGATGCCGAGCTGGCTGCGCGAGCCGGCCGGGCCAATCCACGCGCTGTCGTTCGTCGCTATTGCACACCAGGGCAGCCCTACGCGGCCGCTGGGCACGCCGGAGCGCGTCAGGCGGCCGCGTTCCGCCCCGGCTCGTGCGGAGAAACCCGGTGAGACGGTCCGCGGGACCGGGTGACGGATGTGCCGCCGGCGCGTACGGCCCGGCTGGTGTGCATCAGCTTGTCCTGGGCCCGCGGGGGCCGCTATCGCACGCGGGGCGTTCGTCAGCCGAACGGCGCGCCGTCTGCGCCCGCCGACGCATATATCGCACGCCAGGTGTTCCTCAGCCTGGGGACCGGCGACGTTCCGCACGTCGACTCCGCCGGCTCCCATGCCGAGTCGCTGTTGCCCACCCCGTGGGCAACAGCGGAGGCAGTGGCCGTCCCTCACCGCCCCCGCCGGCCCCCGCTCGGCCGCCGGGCCCTCCGGTTCCGCGTCCTCCGCCCGGGCCCCGCCCTCCGGCCGCCCGGGCCCTGCTCGGCCGCCCGGGCCGCGTCCTCCGCCCGGGCCCTCCGGCCGCTGCGCCCCCGCCATCACGCGGCCGCGGGAAGGTCGATCACGAACGTCGTCCCCTGCGGGCTCGACGCCTCGATGCGCACGTCGCCGCCGTTGGCGCGTGCGAGCTCCCTCGCGACCGTGAGCCCGATCCCCGTGCCGCCCGGCTGGCCCGACCGCCGCGAGCGTGCCGGATCGGCGCGGTAGAAGCGCTCGAAGACGCGCGCCTGGTGCTCGGGCGGGATCCCGGGCCCCGTGTCGGCGACGCGGATCCGCGCCGCGGCGCCTTCCCGGGCCACGCTCACGCGGACCGTGCCGCCCGCGGGCGTGTAGACCGCCGCGTTCGTGAGCAGGTTCTGCAGCACGCGTCCGACCTGGCGCGGATCGACGTCGGCGCGCACCGGGCCGGCGCCGATCACCGCGGGCCCCAGCAGCGTCACGCTCCGCTGGCCGTACAGTGCCTGCACTGCCGCCGTCGCGTCGGACGCCAGCGTCAGCAGGTCGACGCGCTCGGGCGTGCGCAGCAGGGCGGCGCCCTCGGCCGCGGCCAGATCGTGGAGGTCGCCCACCAGCCGCGCGACCTCGCCCGCGGTCTCCCGCGTGGCCGCCAGCTGCTCGGCCGACGCCGGGACCACGCCGTCGGCCATCGCGTCGAGCTGCGTGGTCAGCACCGTGACCGGGGTGGCGATCTCGTGCGCCAGGTCGCTCGCGGCCTGCCGGCGCAGTTGCTCGGAGCGCTGCAGGCTCTCCGCCATCGAGTTGAAGGCCATCGCCAGGTCGTGCCCCTCCCGGTCGGTCGGGACCGGGACCCGCGTCGAGAGGTCGCCGCTGCCCAGCCGGTGGGCGGCGGCCGCCATCGCCGAGAGCGGCTGGGTCATGCGCAGCCCCATCCACAGCGCCAGCAGCACGCTCACGCCCACGGCCACGATCCCCGCCAGCAGCAGCGTGAGGTCGGTCGCGCGCCTGAAGGCGGTGGACGCGCTCTGCACGACGGCGGCGGCGAGGCCCCGGCTCTGCACCTCGAGCCGGCCGACCGTCTGCCCGTCGACCACGACCGGCGAGCTGTCGACCGGACCGCCCAGCGCGGCGCCGAACCCGGCCGAGCGGACGACGAGCCGGCCACCGGCGTCGAAGATGGCGACCGGGCCGCCCGCGACGGTGGCCAGCTGGCGCACCTCCAGCCCGGTCAGCGAGAGCGAGCCGCCGAACCGGTACTCGTCGGCCAGCAGGGCGACCGCCTGGTCGCGGCGCGCGGCCTGCTCCGCGCCCAGGTACTGCGAGAAGCGCGACCCGACGACGACGTTGACGAGGATGCCGGCCAGCACGATGACGATGGCGACGGCTCCCCCGATGGCGAGCGCGAGGCGGACACCCAGCCGGTCCACGTCAGCGCTGCGCGGGGTGGCCCGCGGTGCCAGGCGCGGCCGCGTCGCCGTTGCCCGGCCGCGCGGCCCGCGGATCCGGCAGTGTCCGGTCCATCGGTGCGAGCCACCGATAGCCGACGTCGGGGATCGTCTCGATCGCCCACGGCGCGGCCGCGTCGTCAGAGAGCTTGCGGCGCAGGTTGCCCACGTGGACGTCGATGTTGCGCGAGGTCTCGGCGCGCGGCCCGGCGACCGCGGGAAGCAGCTGGTCGCGGTCGAGCGGCGAGCCCGCCGCCCGGACCAGCGCGAACAGCAGCCGCGCCTCGGAGGGCGTGAGGCGCCCGGGCTGTCCGTCGCACGTGAACGCGCGCGTGGCGGGCTCGATGACGAGCCGGCCGTTCGCGAACGAGAGCCTCCCGGCGTCGGTGGGCCATCCGACGCCGGCCGCTCCCACCACGCCCGCGAGTCGCCCGGAGGACGCGGTTCCGGTGCGCCGCAGGATCGCGTTCACGCGCTCGACCAGCTCGTGGACGTTGAACGGCTTGGGGAGGTAGTCGTCCGCGCCGAGTCGGAGCCCGGCGATCCGCTCCAGGTCGCTGCGCTTGGCCGAGGCGATCAGGATCGGGACCTGCGAGTCCTCCCGGATGGCGGAGATCAGCGCCTCGCCCTGCAGCTTCGGCAGCATCAGGTCGACCACGAGCAGGTCGGGCGGATCGTCGTCGAACGCGTCGAGCGCCGCGCGCCCGTCGGCGGCCTCGCGCACCTCGTACCCGGCGCGCTCCAGGTAGAGGCGCAGCAGCGCCCGCAGCCGCTCCTCGTCTTCCACGACCAGGATTCGCGCGCGCGGCGGTCGGCTGCCCGGGTGCATGGGCCGCATCGTACCCGCCACCCAACAAGACTCGATCAAGGACCGGCCGCGCCCCCCGCGCGCCCGGCCCGGCC
>JAJYDP010000604.1 GCA_021777365.1 Chloroflexota bacterium
CCTCCCGGGTGCGCGACCTCTTCGACCAGGCCAAGCGCAACAGCCCCTGCATCGTCTTCGTGGACGAGATCGACGCGGTGGGCCGCCAGCGCGGCGCAGGGTTGGGCGGCTCGCACGACGAGCGGGAGCAGACCCTCAACCAGATCCTGGTCGAGATGGACGGCTTCGACACCAACACCAACGTGATCGTGGTGGCGGCCACCAACCGCCCCGACGTGCTGGACCCGGCGCTCCTGCGCCCCGGGCGCTTCGACCGCCAGGTGATCCTCGACCGGCCCGACATGAAGGGGCGCCTGGAGATCCTGCGGGTGCACGTGCGCGGCAAGCCGCTCGACAAGGCGCTCGAGCTCGAGTCGATCGCCCGCTCCTCGCCGGGCTTCAGCGGCGCCGACCTCGCCAACATCGTGAACGAGGCGGCCATCCTCGCCGCCCGCCGCAACAAGAAGGTGATCGGCGCCGCCGAGTTCGCCGAGGCGCTCGACCGCGTGATGGCGGGCCCCGAGCGCAAGAGCCGCATCATCAGCGACGCCGAGAAGGCGATCATCGCCTACCACGAGGGGGGCCACGCGCTGGTGCAGCGCATCCTGCCCAAGTGCGACCCGGTCACCAAGGTGACCATCATCAGCCGGGGCATGGCCCTGGGCTACACCATGGCCCTCCCCGAGGAGGACCGCTACCTGCAGTCGAAGTCGGAGTTCGAGGACAAGATCGCCGGCCTCCTCGGCGGCAACGCGGCCGAGAAGCTCGTCTTCGGCGACACCACCACGGGGGCCTCGAACGACATCGAGAAGGCCACCAACCTGGCGCGCAAGATGGTCACCGAGTACGGCATGAGCGAGAAGTTGGGGCCGCTCGCCCTGGGCAAGCGCGAGGAGATGGTCTTCCTGGGCCGCGAGATCGGCGAGCAGCGCAACTACTCGGACGAGGTGGCCAAGCAGATCGACGACGAGGTGCGCACCATCATCGACCGCGGCTATGCCCGCGCCATGGAGGTGCTCTCGGCCTACCGCGATCGGCTGGACACGCTCGCCCAGCGCCTCGTCGCCGAGGAGACGCTCGACCACGCCGAGTTCGAGCAGATCTTCGCCGACCTGCCCGATCCCCGGAAGGAGCAGGGCGGCCCGACGCCGCGGCCCATCGGCGTGCTGACGCCGGACCACCGGCTCCCCGCGGACGGCTCCACGCCGTCCGGCCCGGCGCCGGCGCCGTCACCTTCGCCCGCGTAGGCGGGCGATCAACCGGCCGTCGCGAGGCCGCACCGGCCAGAGACCGGTACATAGCGAGTGAGGCGGGCCAGGGGGCCCGCCTCAGCACGTACAGGAGGACCACGCGGCATGGCAAGCACCTTCGCCGACCTCGAAGCGCGCCTGGTCGAGACCCGCGACGCGCGGCTCGCCGACTACGTCGAGTTCCTGCGGATCCCGAGCATCTCGACGCTTCCCGACCACGCGGCGGACTGCCGTCGCGCGGCGGAGTTCCTGGCCGACCGCCTGCGCCATGCCGGGCTGGAGCACGTCGAGGTCGCCGAGACCGAGGGGCAGCCGGTCGTATACGCCGACTGGCTGCACGCGGAGGGCGCCCCGACGGTCCTCGTGTACGGCCATTACGACGTGCAACCCGTCGACCCGCTCGACCTCTGGGTGAAGCCTCCGTTCGATCCCCGGGTGGAGAACGGGCGGGTCTATGCGCGTGGCGCCGCCGACGACAAGGCGCAGGTCCACCTGCACGTCCAGGCGGCCGCGGCCTGGCTCTCGACCCGCGGCCGGCTGCCGATCAACCTCCGCTACGTGTTCGAGGGCGAGGAGGAATCGGGCTCCGAGCACCTGGACCGGTGGCTGGCCGACAACGCAGGCCGGCTCGCGTCCGACCTCGCGGTCATCAGCGACACTGGCTTCTTCGAGGGGAACCTGCCGGCGATCACGGTCGGGCTCCGCGGCATGATGTACGCACAGATCGACGTGACCGGGCCCCACATCGACCTGCACTCGGGCGGATACGGCGGCGCGGTGCGCAACCCGGCGACGGTCCTCTCCGAGATCATCGCCGGGCTGCACGACGCCGACGGTCGCGTGGACGTCCCCGGCTTCTACGACGACGTGCGGCCCGTGAGCCCGCGTGACCGCGCGGAGCTGGCCCGGCTGCCGTTCGACGAGGACGCGTATCGGGCATCGATAGGGGTCGACGCGCTGTGGGGCGAGACGGGCTACACGACCCTCGAGCGGCGCGGCGCGCGCCCGACCCTGGAAGTGAACGGGATCTGGGGCGGGTTCCAGGGCGAAGGCGCGAAGACGATCATCCCGGCCCACGCCCACGCGAAGATCAGCTGCCGGCTCGTGCCGGACCAGGATCCTGAACGGGTGTTCTCGCTCGTCCGCGAACGCGTACAGGCGCTTGCGCCGGCCGGAGTGCGTGTCGAGACGAGGCTGATCAACACCGGGCGCCCGTCGCTGACGCCCATCGATCACCCGGCCACGCGCGCGGCCGCCGCGTGCCTCCGCGACGCGTTCGGAACCGAACCCGTGTACATCCGCGAGGGCGGGTCGGTGCCGGTCGCCGCCTCGTTCGAAACGATCCTGGGACTCCCGGTCGTGCTGCTCGGGTTCACTCCGCCGGACGACCAGGCACACGCCCCGAACGAGTCCATGCGCCTGGACAACTACGAGGGCGGGATCCGCACCATCGTCCGCTACTGGGAGGCGCTCGCGGCCACGCCGCTCGGCTGACCGCGGACACCGGTGCGCCGGGGCTCCACCCGTGCCGGGGGGCACGGACCGGATGCTATGATCGGGCGACGGTTCGGACCGGGCCGCAGCCCGAACCGGGCGTCAGTTCGGCCGGAGGTGATGACCAGGTGGAGACGACCGCACAGCCGCCCGGTGCGCCCGGTGCGCCCGGGCCCTCGGACGGTGGCAACGTGACCCAGGAGACGTGGCGGGTCGAGGCCGACGGTGGCTCGATGCGTCCGCGCTCCGCACTGGACATCCTGGTCACCCTGAACGAACGCATCTCGACCGGCGACGTGGGCCGCTACCAGCCGGTGCCCCTCGGGTTCACGCCGCTCGACAAGACGATCGGCGGCGGGATCCGGCCCGGCGAGATGCTGCTGCTGGGCGGTGCGCAGGGCACCGGGAAGACCACGATGGCGCTCCAGATGGCGCGCAACATCGTCTCGGGTGGCCTCGCCAACGTGCTCTACATCTGCTTCGAGCACGACGAGGAGTACCTGCTGAACCGCCTGATCGCCCTCGAATCCGCGCTGGTTCACCTGCCGCAGACGACCGGGGCGATCAAGATCCAGGACGTTCGGCGCGAGATCCTGGGAAGCTGGATGGCCGAGGGCGAGCCCGGCCATGAGCTGGTGTCGAACCCGCGCCTCCGGCCGGCGCTCGAGCGGATCGGGCGGTACGGCGACGGCCTGTTCCTCCTCCGCGGCTCGCAGACCGCATCGACCGTCGAGAACCTTCGCCAGCTGGTCCAGCAGCACCACGCGCTCTCGAACGATCGCCCGCTCGTGGTCTTCGTCGACTACCTTCAGAAGGTCCCCGTGATCCCCGAGCCGCCCACGGAGACCGAGAAGGTCACCTTCGTGGTCAACGGGCTCAAGGACGTGGCGCTCTCCGAGGAGGTCCCGCTGATCGCGATCGTGGCGGCGGACAAGGAGGGGCTCAAGGCCTCCCGCCTCCGCAACCACCACCTGCGCGGTTCGTCCGCGATCAACTACGAGGCGGACATCATCCTGATCCTGAACGAGAAGTACCACATCGTCGCGAAGGTCAACATCGAGTTCAACCCG
>JAJYDP010000605.1 GCA_021777365.1 Chloroflexota bacterium
GAGCCGCTCCTCGACCGCGTCGCGGCAGGACAGCTCGCTGCCCTGGTGATCAGGGGGCCGGCGGGGATCGGCAAGTCCCGCCTGCTGCGGGAAGTCGTGTCGTACGCGCGGGCCGCCGGATGGAGCGCGACCGAGTGGCAGGCGGTGGAGGCCACGCGGTCGCTGGCGTACGGTCCGTTCCGGATCGGCCTGGCGGGGACGATCGGTCCCGAGGAGCTGGCACTGCTCGAGGAGCCGGCATCGAGCGGCATCGCGACAGTGATCCCGTCCCTGGGCGTGCGCCCGCGGCTCGCGTTCGCCGAGCGGCCGGCGCTGGTGTCCGCGCTGGTGACCGCGCTGGAGCGGTTCGCCGCGCGCCGCCCCACAGTCATCGCCGTGGACGACCTGCCCTGGCTCGACCAGGCGTCGCTGGAGACGCTGGGCGCCGTCGTGTCCGGGCTCTCGCACGCGCCCATCCTGCTGGCCGCCACCTACCGGGACGACGAGCCGACCGGGGAAGCGCCGGCGGCGCTGGTCGAGCAGATCCGGCGTGCCGGGGGCCTCGAGTTGACGCTGGGCCCGCTGGCGCTGCGCGACGTGGAGCCGCTGCTGCTTGGACATCTTGGAGGTGAATCGGTCGAGCCCCGTCTTGCGCGGCTCGCACACGAGCACAGCGCCGGAAACCCACTCTTCTGCCTGGAACTCCTGCGGGCCGCCAGGGATCATGGGCGGATCCGGCTCGACGGCGGGCGGTGGAGAGTCGGGTCGGGCTCGATCGCGGACGAGATGCCCGACAGCGTCCGGCGCCTGGTTGCGGGTCGCGCGGCCAGGCTGCAGGGCCCGGCGAAGGATCTCCTGGCCGCGGTGGCCGAGTTGGGTGCGGAGGTATCTGTCGACACGCTGGCGGCGACGCTGCCGGACCTGCCCGGCGGGCTCGTGGCCGCCCTCGACGCGGCTCTCGAGTCCGGGCTGCTGGTCGAACGGGGCGCCGGGTACGCGTTCGCCCACCCCCTGTTCCGCCTCGCCGTGCGCGGCTCGATCGTGCCCGGCCGTCGTGGCGCCTTCCACCTGGCGGCAGCCCGGTCCCTCGCCGGCGTCGGCCTCGCGGCAACCGCGGAAGAGCTGGGCCCGATCGCGGCCGCGTCTCCCGACCCGGCCGCGATCGCGGACCATGCGCTGGCCGCCTGCGAACTGGGGATGGAGGACGCCATGCCCCTCGCCATCGCGTTCGGTTTCGAGGGCGGCGAGCGAGAGTGTCGCGTGTTCGACCACGTCGCCGCCATCGGCCTGTTCGAGCGGGCCCTCGCCGCCTGGAGGCGGCTCCCGCCGGGGGACGCGGCCCGGTACCAGGCGAGCGCGGCGTACGCGCGGCTCGGGGCGCTGTACCTGCTCGGCGGCGACGAGGCGACCGCGACGGCGGCCTGCCGGAACGCCATCGCTGCTGCCCGGACGGCCGAGGAGCTGGTGGAGGCCTACACGGCCCTCCGCTACGGTCCGTACCGGCACGGCGACTTCGAGGCGGGGCTTTCGATCCTGGCCGAGGGCATGGCGCGGCTGCCGCCGGACGCCACGGTCATGCGGGCCCGCCTGGGCAGCGAAGTCGGGTGGTCGCTCGTGCGCCTGCGCCGCCTGCCCCAGGCGCTCGAGTCACTCGAGGCGACGGCCCGCATCCTCGAGGAGCTGGAGGACCGGCCCGGTGCCATCAAGGCCCTGGATGCGCTGGGTGTGCTGCTGAGGATGCTCGGTCGCGTCGAGGCGTCGATCGACCGGCTCGAGCGGTCGCTGGCCCTCGCGCTCGAGCTGCAGGACTCGCGCGGCGAGCTGTTCGCCCGCGTCCACCTGGTCGGCAGCCTCACGCGCGCCGGTCACGCGGCCCGCGCCAGGCCGCACGCCGAGCGGTCGATCGAGCTGGCCCGCATGATGGGCGACCGGTACCTCGAATCCGTGGCTGCCTGGAAGGCGGCGGAGATGGCGGACGCGCTTGGCGACGTGGAGGCGGCCGTCCGCCTCCGTCGGCACGAGCTCGACCTGCTGGCCGGGATCGGGGGCAACGCGCACAACGAGGCGCTCGCGCACGCCCACCTGGCGGTGCTGCTCGGCCGGGCGGGGGATCCGGCCGTCGCCGGCGAGGCCGGCGCGGCGCGCGAGCTGGCCCGCCGCTCGGAGGAGTCCGGATACCCTGAGCGCATCGAGCGGGCGCTCACGATGGGCGATTGGAGCGATCTGGAGGGCTGACGGCCACCGGTCCCGCCGATCGGGCCGGTCAGGTGCGCCTGGCGTTGCCCGGGACCGATCGGGGAACGCCGGGGGAACGCTGCAGCTCGACACTGGCGGCATGGACGGTTCCCGCTATCGATCCTACGTGGTCCGCGTCTGGCGGCTCCGGGAGGTCGGGGACGCGGGAACCCGCGTGGTGGTGGAGGAAGTCCAATCCGGGAGCCAGGTGGAGCTGCGCGGGAGCACTGCCGCGGCTCTGGCGGCCGTGGTCGCCGCCATGTTGCCGTGCCCGGACGAGCCGGCGGCCGTTCCGTCGGTGCCGGGCATCGTGGAGGAGTGAGGGTGTCATCTGCCCGGCCGGCGGAATCGTCCTGGACGGGTGGGACAGGGAGGGGCAGTCGATGATCCTCGTGATCACGACCGTCTCGGCCATGCCGTTCTCACACGTGCCCGGCGACAACGACCTCCGGACGACGGACAGAGAGGGGAGCGCCAACCTCATCGCGGCCGCGCGGTCGACGGGCGTATCGCACTTCGTGTACACGTCGTTCTCGCGCAACATCGATGACCCATTCCCGCTGCGCAACGCCAGGTGCGCGGTCGAGGTGACCCACGTCCCCGTGGACGCCCTGGAGGCGCAGCACGCGGCGGCCTCCGACCCGATGCAGCAGTCGTTCGCGGGCCTGATGCAGTGCGTGGCCCACGGCGATCCGATCGACATGTCCGGGACGCTGCAGGCGATCCCGGTGCGCCTCAGCAGCGTGGCGGAGTACGCCGAACGGGTACTCGGCGCGGTGCCGGCGCACGTCTGACGAATATCGCGTACTGGCGCAGCGCGGCGCAAGAGCCGCCAGCGCGGCGCAAGAGCCGCCAGCGCGGCGTCATGCTCGGCCGCGTCTGCAGCCCGGGTCGGCACGCCAGCGCGCGCTGCTCGCCGAGCGTGCCACAATCCGCTCATGGCGCACCCGCTCTGGCCACTCTTCGATCTCCGGATCGTGACGCCGCGCCTGGAACTCCGGCTGCCGGCCGACGATGACCTGGCGCAGCTGTGCGGGCTGGCGCGGGAGGGCATCCATGAGCCGTCGACGATGCCGTTCGGGTACGGATGGACGGACCTGCCGAGCCCGGCGTTCGAGCGCGGGTTTGCGCAGTGGCACTGGGGCAAGCGCGCCGACTGGCGCCCGGAGCAGTGGGCGCTGGAGCTGATGGTGTCGCGAGACGGCGAGCCGATCGGCATGCAGGCGGTGTTCTCGCGGGATTTCGCGACGCTTCGCACGGTGTCGTCCGGCTCGTGGCTGGGCCGCGCGTTCCAGGGCCGGGGCCTGGGCAAGGAGATGCGCGGGGCCGTGCTGCATCTTGCCTTCGCCGGGCTCGGCGCGGAGGTGGCGCTCACGGAGGCGTTCACGGACAACCCTGCGTCGATCGGGGTGTCGCGGGCCGTGGGCTACGAGGGAAACGGCACGGGACGGCTCGCGCGCCGGGGCGCCGCCAGCGATACGCTGCGATTCCGGCTCACGCACGAGCGCTGGGCGGCGCTGCCGCGGCCCGAGGTGCGGATCGAGGGGCTGGAGCCCTGCCTCGAGCTGTTCGGG
>JAJYDP010000606.1 GCA_021777365.1 Chloroflexota bacterium
GCGCCCTCGGCCTGGCCGTGGACCAGGTCGTGGTGCTCATCCACTGCGGGTCGCGCGGCCTGGGGCACCAGGTCTGCACCGACCACCTCGCCGCGATGGACCGCGCCGCCGTCCGCTACGGCATCGACCTGCCGGACCGGCAGCTCGCCTGCGCGCCGCTGGGGACGCCCGAGGCCGAAGCGTATCTCGCGGCGATGGCCGCGGCGGCGAACTTCGCGTGGGCGAACCGCCAGGTCATCTCGCACGACGTGCGGGAGGCGTTCGGGCGCGTCTTCGGGCGGGACGTCGGGGAGGGCATGGGGCTCGTGTACGACGTCAGCCACAACGTCGCCAGGATGGAGCGGCACACGGTCGGGGGCCACGAGGTCCAGCTCTGCGTCCATCGCAAGGGCGCCACCCGCGCGTTCCCGGCGGGGCACCCCGACGTGCCCGCGCGCTACCGCGGGGTGGGGCAGCCGGTGCTGATCCCCGGCGACATGGGGCGGTACTCGTTCGTGGCCGTCGGCGCCCCGGGGGCGATGGAGCAGTCCTTCGGGTCGACCTGCCACGGCGCGGGCCGCGACCTCTCACGGCACGCGGCCGTCCGCGAGCTTCGGGGCGTGGACGTGGGAGCGGAGCTGGCACGCGCGGGGATCGTGGTCCGGGCGCAGCGGCCCGACCTGCTCGCCGAGGAGGCGACGCTCGCCTACAAGGACGTCGCGGCCGTGGTCGAAGTGGCGGCGGGCGCCGGGCTGATCCGGCTCGTGGCGCGCATGCGGCCGCTCGCCGTGATCAAGGGCTGACCTACCCACCCCGACGCACGGCCCAGGCGGCGTGGACGCCACGGACCGGAGAGAGACGGCGCCGCCGCGAGAGACCGGGCGGGCTACACCGTCTCGCCGGTCGGCACGAGCGAGGCGTCGCCGCTCCGGAGCGCGTTGAAGAGCCGCAGGTAGTCGCGCAGGTTGCGCGTCGAGAGGAAGTTGCCGCGTACGCGCTCGCGCCCGGCCACGCCCAGGCGGTGGCGCAGCTCGCCGTCGCCCAGCAGCTCCAGGCAGGCCGCGGTCGCCTCGTCGTTGGTGGTCACCAGGCGCCCGCCGACCCCGTCCCCGATCTGCATCGGGATGCCGCCCACCCGGCCGCCGACGACGGGAACGCCCTTCCAGAGTGCCTCGCTCACGGTCAGGCCGAAGCCCTCGCGCAGCGACTTCTGGAGCACGACCTGCGACCCCCGCTGGAACGCGTTGACCTCAAGGGCTCCGACACCGTCGAGGTTCGTGAGGATGGTGAGGTCGGGGTCCTGGCCCGCGTAGCGCAGGATCTCCTTGTAGATGTGCCAGCCCTCGGGATCGTCGGTGGCCATCGAGCCGACCAGGGAGAGCTGGACGTCGGGGAGCTCGCGCTTCACCGCGCGGTAGACGTCGATCACGCCCCTGGGGTCCTTCCAGGGATCGAATCGCGAGACCTGGAGCAGGAGCGGCCGGTGCGGGTCGACGCCCAGGCGGTAGAGCACGTCGTCGATCAGGGCCGGCTCGAGCGGCATGTTCTTGGGCGACAGGGGGTCGATGGAGGGCGGGATGAACGCGAGCACGCCCACCCGCAGGTCGGGCTGGACGTAGTCGGGGAGGGTGAAGACGGCCGCGTCGTACGCCTCGACCATGGGCCGCACGAAGCCCCACACGTCGGGGTTCGCCGCGGTCAGGTCGATGTGACAACGCCAGATCCACTTCCCCGGGGCGCCCGGGCGAAGCGACCGCAGCGCCGCCGGTTGGGGGTCGTGGATCACCACGTAGTCGTACTCGCCGTCGAAGAGGTCGGCGAAGCGGCGGCTCGCCTCCTCGTAGGTCCGGCGCCTGGCCTGGTCGAGCGGGACGTCCATGCCCTGCAGGCCGTTGTGCAGCAGCTTGGTGACGTTGAAGAACTCGTCGCTGCCGGGCATGATCCGCCACTCCGCGTGGAGGCCCGCGTCGCGCATGAGCCCGGTCAGCGTCGGGAGGATCTCGGCCACGCCACCGCCGAACCTGGTGGCGTTGACGTGGAGGACGCGGGCACCGCGCAGCGGGTCGGCCAGACGACGGATCTCGGCGATCGCCTCCTCTCCGGCGACGGTTCCGTACGCGGCCAGCGAGAGCGGCGGGACCTGGACCTCTTCGAGCATCGTGCCCTCCCTTCGTCAGGGTCGCGGTGGCGGCGTCTCATCCAATCGGCCACCTCCACCACCGCGAGTCCGGCCTGCCGGATGTTCGCGAGACGACTCCGTCCAGACTCCGGCGAATCTAGTTGACTCGCGTTAGTAACGCGCGTTAGTCTACCCGGGCTCGGGCCCCGGTCAATCCCCGGCGCTCGGACTCCGGTGAATCCCATGCGGGACCATGGGGAGGAGGCGGCCGATGGCGATCCGCAGACGGCCGACCAGTGCCGACGTCGCTCGGCTGGCCGGCGTGTCCCGGACGACCGTGTCGTTCGTCCTGAACGACCACCCCACGGCCCAGATCAGCCACGCCACCCGCGAACGAGTGCTGGCGGCGGCGCTGGACCTCGGGTACGCCCCCAACGCCTCCGCCCGGAGGCTCGCCGTCGGGGCCAGCCTCGTGCTCGGCCTGGTGCTGCGGCAGCGGCCGGAGCAGGTCGCGGTCGACGCGCTGCTCCCCGAGACGCTGCGGGGCCTGGCGGACGCCGCGCGCGAGGCCGGTTACCGGGTGCTGGTGGAGCCGCTCCCGCCGGGCGACCATTCCTACACGACCCTCCTGCGTGCGCATCACGTCGACGGCCTCGTGGTGTCCGGCCCGCGGGCCGACGACCGGGCCCTGGCGGAGCTGCAGGCCGACGGCTTCCCGGTGGTGCTGCAGGGCTCGCTTCCCGACGTGCCTGTCCCCAGCGTCGATGTCGACAACGTCAGCGGAGCGCGGCTCGCGGTCGAGCACCTGATCGCGGTCGGCCACCGGCGGATCGCGTGCATCACCAACGCGGCGCTGGCGTACACGGCGGCCACGGAGCGGCTGGCCGGGTACCGGGCGGCACTCGACGAGGCCGGCATCCCGTACGACGAGCAGCTCGTAACGCACGCCGATTTCGATGCGGCCAGCGGACACGCCGCGATGGATCGGCTGATCCGCCGCGGCTGCGCCTTCACCGCCGTGTTTGCCGCGAGCGACGTGGTTGCTCTCGGGGTGATCGGCGCGGCGCGGGCCCACCGCATCTCGGTGCCCGACCGGCTCGCCATCGTCGGCTTCGACGACATCCCGCTGGCCGCCCACTTCGACCCGCCCCTCACCACGGTCCATCTGCCTGCCTACGAGCTCGGCTTCAGCGTGGGCCGGGCACTCATCGACCGGATCGCCGGCCGGCCGGTGCCGGCGCGGTCCGTACTGGAGACCCAGCTTGTCGTGCGTGGCTCGGCGCCGGGCCCGCACGGTGGGGATGCCGGCGGGCGTCCGCCGGCGGAGCTGCGTCCGGGCCTTGCCGGCCCGGTGTGACATGGGCCGGCGCAGGTGCCGGTTGTGAAAGGAGCACGCACGTGATCCAGGCAAGACCGCGGGGGATCCGCGTCGTGGCGGTGGGCGCCGTCATGATGCTGGTCGCCGCCGCATGTAGCTCTGGCGCCACGCCGGCGCCATCGTCGGCTCCGGCATCCGCCGCACCCGCGGCGTCGGCGGCGGCATCGGCCGCACCCGCCCCGTCGTACAGCGCCTCGGCGGTCGCGGCAGCGCAGGCGTATGCCGCCACGCTCGGGAAGATCGGCGGCTCGGTGAGCGTCCTCGCAGTGTGGGGCGGCTCCGAGCAGGCACAGTTTCTCGCTAT
>JAJYDP010000607.1 GCA_021777365.1 Chloroflexota bacterium
GTGAACCGAGGTTCGAATCCTCGAGGGCCAGCCAGCGACCGGCCCGGGCCGCAGGCGGCGGGGCGACGTACCCAAGTGGTTAAGGGGGAGGTCTGCAAATCCTCCCCTGGCGCGTTTTCACCCCTCATCCGTGCTTGATACCTCCCTCATTGGCGGCTGGTGGGGTCTGTTCTGAGGGCATACACCACACCCGGGGGTCTATCCGACAGGGGCGCCAAGAGTCGGCATCGTCGAGTACGGGATCGGGATCGGCGCTCCCTGTCGCGGCGCAGCCTGTTCGGGCGATGACGATCGGATGGCGTCAGAACCCGTAGCGCGATCGCCCGATCCGTGCGGTATTGGGCCCATGGAAACCAGGGCCGACACGACCCCCGACGTGATCGACTGCCGCCTGGCGCCGCTCGTCGAGCGAGCGAGATCGCTCCCTGGCCGCAGGCCATCGTGCTCGGCGCGTGTCGTCGGTTGTCCTCCTTCGCGCCGTTCGTCGTTCGGTGCCCGCGCGCGGCGCGTCAGTACTCCTCGGGCAGCAGCACCGTGAACACCGCCATCACGCCAGCGTGCCGCCGTCCGCACCAGGAGCACTCGCCAGCGGCGTCGGGCTCGTCGGGCTCGTGATCGTCGCGCTTGATCCACACGATCGGCACGGCGATCCTGGTCCAGAGATCGGGCTCGGTGGCCGGATCGTCCATGGGATACGTCGCCTTCCACCCGGGGATCGCCCGGGCGGCCCGACCCCCGGCCCTGACCCTGGGCAACGCGACGAGCATGAGGTCGGACTTCAGCGTGCGGTCGCCCCCTGCGCCCCGCTTCAGTAGCTCGCTCACGCCGTCCGTCACCACCACCATCGTGTCGGTGACCGGGGCCAGGCGACCATCCAGACCCGTGATGTCCAGGGCGTGCATCACGCGCGCCCTGTTCCGTGCGCCGAAGTGCGGGAAGCCATGCCGCCGTCCGATCCGGCCCGGAGGATCCAGCCGCGGTTCTGCTCGTTGGCGGCCTGCTCGGCAGCCCTGGCCGCGCTGTGGAGGAAAGCCGACGCGCCGGCGAAGGTGCCGGCGGCCCAGCTCTCGTGCGCCAGGCGCTCGAGGTTCTGCACGCGCCCTGTGTACCGGGCCCGCACCTCTTCGGTCACCGGATCGGGCCGCAGCCCGCCGCTCGTCCCACGCATCACGCACCTCGCGGGGCCACCCTGGGCCGCCCCTCATGCCCGGCTCCCGGCGGGCCGGCGGATCACCCGATCGGGCAATCCCCGACCTTTGGCGCGCGGAATCAGAAGTCAAGGGACCGGCGCACCGAAGGTGGGGCGGTCGGGCCGAATCAACGCGGGCAGGCTCGGAGGCACGAGCGCGGACAGCGGCCACGCCAGCGCCACGACGGTGGGATGCCGCGCCTGACGAAGCCGCACCCCGTTAGCTGCGGAACAGATCGGCTCCAACCGGCGCGCCGTCGCTCCCGACGACCCGGACCCCGCGCAGATCAGGGATCGCATCAAGGACCCACAGGGCGTTGCCGGCATTGGTCGCCTGGACCTGGGTCGAGTGCGCGGTCGGCAAGATCCGCCAGCCTACGAGGCCACCCTCTTCGACCGCGACCAACACCGCCACCCGGAAGGGCGGCTTGCCGCGCTGTTCACTGCTCATCGGGTCCCTACTTCGGCCGGGCGTAACCCCGGTTCGTTGGCCCAGCGTCGGTCAGGGTTGCATCCGCCACGCGGCCGATCTCGTCCGGGCTACGGTCCCTGGTCGGACCGGAGCGAGCTGGAGCATCGTCGGCCAAAGCTCGGCGTCAAGGACGCGGACAACAAGACAGCACTCGGGACGAGCTGGCCGGCGCGAAGGGCGACGTCTGGAGGCGCCACGTCGTCCTTCACCCGTTGCCACACGGCGCCAGCCGCGGGACGACGGCGCCAGCCGCGGGACGCCAGAATCTGGCCTTCGGAATCGCTGTCGGATACCCCTGTGGGCCGTCAGGCGGCCACGTCAGCCCGTGCAAGGCCATTTCGGGAGCGCAGGTCAGGGGCGGTCGCTCGACGGCCTCTCGGCGGCTTCTGGCCGGAATCGGCGGGGTTGGCTATCACCGCCCGTCCAGGATCATCTGTGCACGCTGCGAGCCAAGGTCATCCAGTTCACTGCGTCCGGCATCGCGGACGCTGACACGCGCAGGGGCGGCAGTCACGCCGCGCGCGGCGGATCGGGTGTCGAGGCGGTCGGCAGTCCCGCGAGCGAGGCAGTGTGGCTTGGGGGCGACGCAGATAGCACCGAGCGCTCAGGCGCGGGTGCCGTCAGCCGGTGGCCATGGACGAGCGCCCTCCGCGCCACCGGTCAGCGCGCCGCGGCAGTAGGTCACCGAGGTCGCCTTGCGCTGTCGCCAGCCGGCGGCGCCCCGGTCGCGCGCCCGGCGCCATCCGCGGCCATGCCGTTTCTTCGATGCGGTGCCCCGCTGTGCTGCACCCATGTGTCGTGCCCGACTGCTGCCTGGTCCGGCGGCGCCAGTGGAACCGAACGGCCGCCCCGCGTGCCGATAGCGTGCCATGCCCGGTGGGAGGACGCCAGAGCCGTCCGTCGCGCTCGGGTGGCGGTGGATCGCGCGAGCAGCCGGCTCGCCACTCAACCGACTCGTCGCTCAACCGATCTGGTATGCGACGGTGACTGCCACGCTCAGGGTCGACCCGTAGGCGGACGGGCAGACCGGCTGGGGCAGGAGCATCGGCGCGGCGCTCGCGCTCGCTCCACCCGCCGCAGCTCCGGGCGCGCAGACCGCCGGGCCCGACCCGTTGGCCGCCAGCGGCAGCGGTCCGGACGGAGCGACCGAGGCGCTGACCGAGAGGACGCCCGAGATCGAGAGATGGGCCGCCGCGGCGATCGCGTCGGCCTGCGCCTTCGCATCGGCCAGGGCAGCCGCGAGCGCGGCCTGCTCGGGGCCGGTGCGATCGGAACCGTCGGCGCTGCCATCCGCCTCGCCGACGCCGGTCACCACGATGGTGTGGTCGGGCGCCACGCCCGGCGTGCCACCGAGGTAGGGATAGGCGATGGCGGGACTCGATCCGCTGGTCACCGTGCCCGACACCCCCACGCCCGTCACGCCGCTGCCGACCGCGGGGAGTCCAACGGGCGCGCCGCCGGACACGCCCGTTGACGCTGCGCTCGGGGCGGTCGACGGCGCTGCGGCTGCGGCACGTCCCGCCTGTGCGAACCCCGCGCCGAGGAAGAGGCCGGCGGCGAGCCCGAGGACGACGCCGGCGCTGACGAACCGGACGGTGGTGGACATGGCAGGGTCTCCCATGATCGGCGGCACGACCGTCTGGCGGGTGACGCGGCCGCCGTGGCGTGCAGTCCGGAGACGTCGCGGGAGCTCGGGAGGTTCCGCGCTCTCGGGGACGGCCTGCCGCGGGGCGTGGGCAGCCCACCGCGGAACCAGCGTTCACCGCGGAACAAGAGCAAGCCTGGCGGGCGGGCGGCGAGGTCCATGGCGAGGTGCCCCCTCGCGTCCTGCCGCGACGTGTGCGGCGAACTTGGCGTCGCCCCCGCGTCTTCGTAGGATGGGCGTGACCGCAGGGCTACCATCGGACGGACAGCCCGGCGTCCCGCCACTCGCAGGAGGTTCAAGGTGCCGAAGTCCAAGTCCACCAGCAAGAAGGCCGCATCCACCGCGTCGAAGGTCCTGCGCGACAAGCGGTACAGCGACGCCGCCAAGACCGCCGCGGGGAGTGCCCTCAGCCAGAAGAAACCCAAGAAGAAGTAGGCCGCTGCCGGACGACGATCCGGCACCAGCGACCGGGC
>JAJYDP010000608.1 GCA_021777365.1 Chloroflexota bacterium
TGGAGATCCAGGTGCTCCCCGATGAGCTGACGGCCGCCGGCGCCGAGTCGGTCCAGTTCGTGCTGGCGCCCAACCCGGGCGAGCCGCCGCTGCCCCTGGCGCGCATCGCCTCCGGCGGGGAGCTCTCCCGGGTCGCGCTGGCGGTGAAGACGGTCCTCGCGGCGGCCGACGCGACGCCCACGCTCGTCTTCGACGAGGTGGACGCCGGGATCGGGGCACGCTCGGCGGAGCGCGTCGGACGTGCCCTGCGGCGACTGGCCGGCGATCACCAGGTCCTCTGCGTGACGCACCTGGCGCAGATCGCCGTGCACGCGCAGGCCCACCTGAAGATCGAGAAGCACGAGCGGGACGGCCGTACGGTGACCGAGATCCGTCACCTCGACCCGGACGAGCGGCTCGCCGAGCTCGCGGTGATGCTGGGCGGCGAGGGCGGCGGCCCTGCCGCGCGCGAGGCCGCGCGGGAGCTGCTGGAGCGGGCGGCCGCGTGGAACGCCACGCTCTCGGGACGTGCCGCCGCCGCGCCCCTCCGCGGGTAGGGTGGCGGTGGCGACGGGGTCCGCGGGCGCGGCGCCGTCGGAGCAGCATGCCGGGGGCCTGACGGCCGGTGGCGGCCCGCGGCTGCCCGAGGACCTCGCGCGCGCCATCGAGGCGTACCTGCTGCACCTGCGGGTGGAGCGCGGGCTCTCGCCGCTGACGGTGCGGGCCTACGCGGGGGATCTCCTCGGGTTCGCCCGTGGCGCCGATGGCGTGGAGCGCTGGGCGACGAGCGCGGAGCCGGCGCGGGGCTACCTGGCGGGGCTGGCTCGCCCGCCCCGGGCGCTGCGCCCGTCGAGCCACCGGCGCAAGGCGGCCTCGATCCGCGCCTTCTACCGCTTCGCCTACGCCGACGAACAGGTCCGGGTCGACGTGGCCGGTGCGCTGGATCTGCCACGGCAGGCGCGCCGGCTGCCGGACGTGCTCGATCGCGAGGAGGTGGCGCGCCTGCTCGAGGCGGTGCCCCTCGCGGCCGGGACACCGGCGTCGGACGCCACCCGGACGGCGATCCGGGACCGGGCCCTGCTGGAGCTCCTGTACGCCGCGGGGCTCCGCATCGGAGAGGCGCTGGGACTCGACGTGGATGATCTCTCCCTGGAGGGAGGCTACGTCCGGGTCATCGGGAAGGGCGACCGCGAGCGGCTCGTCCCGGTGGGAGAGCCTGCGCTGGAGGCACTCGACCGCTGGCTCCGCGAGGTGCGGCCCGGGTGGGCGGCGAACGCTGGTCGACGATCGTCCGGCGCCCGACCGGATCGCGGCAGGACGTCGGACGCAGGAGGCCCGCTCTTCGTCAGCGCACGGGGCGCCCGACTGGGCCGGATGGCGGCCTGGCGGGTCGTGCAGCGTGCCGCAGCCGTCGCAGGCCTCACGGAGCACGTCACGCCCCACACCCTGCGGCACAGCTTCGCCACCCATCTGCTCGAGGGAGGCGCGGACCTGCGCGTCGTCCAGGAGCTCCTCGGCCATGCGAGCATTGACACCACGCAGCTCTACACGCACCTGACCGGGGAGCGCATCCGGCAGGTCTACGCACGGGCCCATCCACGGGCGTGAGGGAGGAGGACCGGCGGCATGCGGTACTCGGACTCGCTGCTGGCCGACGGAGAGGTCGTCGTCCGGCGGGCGCGACAGCACTGGCTCGCCGTGCTGTCGGAGGGGACACGCGCGTGGGCGCTCTTCCTGGTCGGGTTGCTGGCCCTGGTGATCGGCATCCTGCTGCAGCAGGCCGGTGACACCGGGAAGGGAGCCGGGTCAGCCCTGGCGGTCGTCGCGCTGATCGCGCTGGCGCTGGGCCTGGTCCTCGGCGCGTACCGCCTCCTGGCGTGGCGGGCGCAGGACTACCTGGTCACCAACCGGCGCGTGATCCAGGTGGACGGGATCCTCAACAAGCGCGCCGCGGACTCCTCGCTCGAGAAGATCAACGACGCGATCCTCACCCAGGGCGTGCTCGGGCGGATCCTGGGATACGGGGACCTGGAGGTGCTGACCGCCTCGGAGGCCGCCATCGACCGGTTCCACATGCTGGCGCGCGCTGCCGACTTCAAGCGGGAGATGCTGAACCAGAAGCACGCCCTGGAGCTGGACATGAGCCGGCCGCCCGCCCCGCCACTGCGTGCCGACTGGCCGGCCCCGACCGCCGCGCCGGCCGTGGCGCCGGAACCTGCGGGGTCGTCGGCGTCGGCATCGCCCGCGTCGGCCTCGTCCGCTCCATCCGCCGCGGTCCCGCCCGAGGCCGCGCAGGTGATGGCCACGCTGGAGCGCCTGGCCGAGCTCCGCGACCGCGGGGCGATCACGGCACAGGAGTTCGAGGCCAAGAAGGCCGAGCTGCTCGCGCGCCTCTGACCCGGGGCCAGTGCGGCTACGATACGAGCCGCGAAGCGCACCCAGGAGGCCTCGTGCTCGATCTCTCGTCGCTCATCCCCGCCCTGATCGCGGTCGCGATCATCCTGCTCGTGTCGTTCCCCATCCACGAGTTCAGCCACGCCCTCGCCGCCGACAGGCTCGGCGACCGCACCGCGCGGTACATGGGTCGGCTCTCGCTGGATCCCCGGGTCCACTTCGACCCGCTGGGCGGGGGGCTCCTGGTACTGAGCGCGCTGGTGGGCGGGATCTTCATCGGATGGGCCAAGCCGACGCCGGTGAACCCCAACAACCTGGAGGGCGGGCACCGCGGGGAGGCGATGGTCGCGGCCGCCGGCCCACTCTCCAACCTGGTCATGGCGGCGCTGGTCGCCATCGCCGTGCGCATCATCGCCGGGCTGAACCTGCTGGACCCGCTCACCAGCTCGCTCGACCGGACGGTCTACCTGGTGATCTCCGACCTGGTCCTGATCAACGTGTTCCTCTTCATCTTCAACCTGCTCCCGATCCCGCCCCTCGACGGGTACAAGGTGCTACTGGGGCTGGTGAGCCCGCGGACCGCCTGGCAGATCCGCCAGTACGAGCGGTACGGCCTGCTCCTCATCCTGCTCATCCTCTTCCTCGGACCCAACATCATCGGCCCCATCGGCGCGCACATCTACAACTTCCTTGTCGGCCCGGACGCGTACTACCGCTTCGCGTAGCTGGTGGGCCGGGAAGGTCCGCCAGTTCGCCGCGCACCTGCGCGCCGGCGTGAGCCTCGAGGAGCGCCGGCACCTGGAGGCCTGGCTGACCCCGGCCCAGCTCGGCCTGTTCGGCGCCATGCACCCGGCCGACCGCCGGCATGGCCTGGACGTGGTGCGTCATCTGCGGGCGGAGGGCTGGCAGGACCCGGACCTGCTCCTGGCCGGCCTCTTCCACGACGCCGGCAAGGGCCGGACCGGCCTCTGGCCGCGTGTCGCGTGGTCGCTGGGGGAACGCTACGGGTCCCTCCCTCGGCGCGCGGCGTCGCGGCTGCCGGGGTTCCGGGAGGCCCTCGAGCGGCTGGACCGCCACCCGGAAGCCTCGGCAGAGCTGGCGACCCGCGCGGGCTGCCCGGCACGGACGGCCGAGCTGATCCGCCGGCAGTCGGCGCCGATCGATGCCGCCGGGATGGCGCTGCATCGCGCCGACGAGGCCAGCTGAGCGTGAGCCGTCGAAGCGGCCGCCGACGCGCGGCGTCGTGGGCACCGGTCGCCGTCTCGTTCGAGGAGGCACGGCAACCCGAGCGCGCCACGCGCGTCCGCGTCGGGCACCCGGCCGGGCCATCCGGCGAGTCGTCGCAGGCAGGGATGGCGGACGACGCAGGGCAGCGGATCGGCCGGCGGGAGGACGG
>JAJYDP010000609.1 GCA_021777365.1 Chloroflexota bacterium
GCGCCCCTCCTCCTCCTCCTCGAAGTCGAGCACCTCCCCGGCCCGAATCCCCAGCCTGTCGCGCAGCCGCTTCGGGATCGTGACCTGGCCCTTCTCGGACACCACGCTCTTCATACCGCCATGGTATGAATTCCTACTTAGAAGATCAAGAACCTACCCATGCCCCGCTGGCCCGCGGCGCGGCGGATGAGGATCGACGCAAGAACGTCGGTCGCTGGGGCTGAGACAATCCCGCGCGCGGGCGCTGGCAGCCTGCCGTCGACCTGCGACCAGGGGAGACACGATGGGTCGGGTGGTGAACTCGACGACGTGTGAGGTCGGCGCGTGACCGCGCCCCCCGGCGAGGGCGCCCTCCTCGACCGGCGGACACTGAACCGGACCCTGCTGGCCAGGCAGCATCTCCTGCAGCGCTCCGCGACGCCGGCGCCGGACATGATCGAGCACCTCGTGGGTCTGCAGGCGCAGGTGCCGCGCGACCCGTACATCTCGCTGTGGTCGCGCCTGCGCGACTTCGAGCCCGACGCGCTCGAGCGCCTGCTGCTCGATCGACAGGCGGTGCGCATGACACTCATGCGCACGACGCTCCACCTGGTGACGGCGCGCGACGCGGTGTCGCTCCGCGGTGTGCTCCAGGGCGTCTGCGAGCGAGGGTACGAATCGTCCCCGTTCCGGCGACGGCTGGACGGAGTCGATCTCGATGAGCTGTGCGCCGTCGGTGCCTCGCTCGTGGACGAACGACCGCGCAGCATCGCCGAGCTGGGCCTGGCGCTGGCCGATCGGTGGCCCGACCGCGATCGCGAGGCGATGGCGTACGCCGTGCGGTACCGGGTGCCGCTGGTCCAGGTCACGCCACGAGGTCTGCTCCAGCGCTCGTCCGCTCCGCGCGTGACCACGCTCGCCGGCTGGCTCGGGGCGTCGACCGGCGACACTCCCGCCGTCGACCCTTCCCCCGACGAGGCCGTCCTGCGCTACCTGCGGGCGTTCGGGCCGGCCGGCGGCGCCGACATCCGCGCCTGGTCCTGGCTCACGGGTGTCCGCGGGATCATCGAGCGCCTTCGCCCATGTCTGCGCTCGTACCGTGACGAGGCCGGCCGCGAGCTCCTGGACGTCGAGGACGGCGTGTTCGCCGACCGGGACGAGCCGGCGCCAGCCCGCTTCCTCGGCGAGTACGACAACGTCTTCCTCTCCCATGCCGACCGCTCGCGCATCACGGGAGACCTCGCGTGGGGCGCTTCCTTCACGCGGAAGGGCGCGTTCTTCGTCGACGGCTTCCTCGCGGGCGCGTGGCGTCTCGGGCAGGCCGGAGGCGGCGCGCCAGTCGTGGAGCTGGAGGCCCGGCGGCCGCTGACCGTCGCGGCACGCGACGAGGTCCACGCGGAGGCCGTGGGGCTGCTCCGGCTTCTCGCCCCCGGCGCGGCGGATGGCGGCATCGCCTGGCAGGAGCCCTGACCCCTCCTATCCGCGGACACCGCCCCCGTGCGCCGCCGCGACGTCGCCGATGATGGCGGCCAGCTCCCGCGGCCGCGACCACATCGGCCAGTGGCTCGTGGGCAGGTCCACCCAGGTGACGTTGCGCAGCTCCCGGAGGCCGGCCAGCCACGGCCAGTCGTGGTCCCTGGCGTACGCCTGGTACTGCTCCGCCGTGTAGCCGGTGCAGATGATCGTGCTGGGGATGTCGAGGCGGGCGTCGTTGGTCAGCTCGGCGCCCTCGCGCAGGAGCGCGCCCGGCACCGGGACCGCGCGCCGGCGGAACGTCTCGAGCTGATCCTCGCTCAGCCCGTCGAGGTTCTCCTCGGCCGCGAGCTGGTCCCAGTCCAGTGGCCGCTCGACGCCGGCGAAGCCGGGATCCAGGGCACCCTTCCCGGGCGCCGTGTCGACATACACCATGGCGGCGATCCCGTCCGGTATCCGGTCGCTCGCCGCATACCCCGAGAAGCCGCTCGCGCTGTGGACCGCCAGGACGGCCGGCCGGCCCGCCGCCTCGACCGCCGCGCAGATCGCGTCGACGTGGTCAGCCAAGGTGATCGTGGAGCGGTCGGCGTCGGCCGCTTCGAGCCCGGGCAGCGTGATCGCGGTGACCTCGTGACCCTGGCCGCGCAGGATGCCCACCACTTCGTCCCACGCCCAGGCCCCAAGCCAGAACCCGGGAACCAGGATGATCGGTGCATTCGCCATCACTCGCCCCCGTGTGCGATGCCATGGGCGACGTTCCGCGCCCGCCCGATGATGCGCGACGATCATGCCGTGCGGTGACAGGAATCGCCCGTCTTCGCCTCGCGGGCGTCCATTCGCGTCCTACCCGCCTTGCCGCCCCTCGCGCCGGAGCTGGGCACGCAGGCGGTCGAGCGCCCGCTGGGCGTAGGCCTCGCGGCGGTTCGCCACCCGCACGACTAGGACGAGCAGCCGGTCATCGTTCACCGGGTACAGCACGCGGTTGTCCCCGACGCGGATCCGGTACACGCCCTCCGGGATTCCCTCGAGACACCTGGCCCCCATCGGCCGCGGGTCGGAGGCCAGCGCCTCGATCGCCGCGACCACCGACCGCCGAGCGGCCCCCGGCAGCGCCTCGAGCTGGCGGACGGCCAATGGCAGGAACGCGACGGCGTACGCCACGGTTTAGAGTCCGAGGCGCGCGCGGACTTCCTGCAGGGGGATGGGCCGTGCGTTCGCCGGATCTGCCAGGGCCTCTCGCACCGCCGCGAGATCGAGCTCGTCCTCCAGCGCGTCGAGCAGCGTGGCATCCGACGCGGGCACGAGCGCGGCGACCTCCTTGCCATGACGCACGAGCACGATCCGCTCGTGGCCATACGCCACGCGGTTCACGAGCTCGCTCAGCTCCTCGCGCGCCTCCGATACCCTGATGCTCGATCGGACCGGAACGTCATGTTCGTTCATTCTGTACAAAAGGTACGATCGGGCCGGTTCCCCGTCAACGGGTCTCGAGATGCAACGCCGGGCGCGTGTGACTATCGTCACATGCAACGGGCGCTTCGGCACTGTCGGGCGCCGCCCGGCACGGCTGTACTGTCCCGAATCCGCGGAGACCCGGCCAGGGCGGCGCGCCAACGCTCCCGCCTGCGAGGGGGCCCGGTCCGCCGGATTGCAGCCTCGACGGGAGGCCTGCCATGACCCCGATCATCGAGACCGAGCGGCTGACCAGGTACTACGGCCGTCACCGCGGGATCGTGGACCTCGATCTCGCGGTGCAGGAGGGTGAGGTCTTCGGCTTCCTGGGCCCGAACGGCGCGGGGAAGACCACGACGATTCGCCTGCTCCTCGACCTCATCCGCCCCACCGGTGGGCGCGCCCGGGTCTTCGGCATCGAGACGTCGGCCGACCCGGCGTCCATCCACCGGCGGCTGGGGTACCTCCCGGGCGAGTTCGCCCTGTACGACCGGCTCACCGGCGGCCAGACGCTGGAGTACTTCGGGAACCTGCGCGGCGGCGTGGACGCGCGGTACCGCGCCGACCTGGTCGCGCGCTTCGACCTGGACCCCACGCGCCGCTTCCGAGAGTACTCCAAGGGCAACAAGCAGAAGGTGGGCCTGATCGTCGCCCTCCAGCATCGCCCCGAGCTGCTCGTCCTCGACGAGCCCACGGCCGGCCTGGACCCGCTCGTCCAGCAGACGTTCTTCCAGCTCCTCCGCGAGACCGTGGCGGACGGCCGGACCGCGTTCCTCTCGTCGCACATACTGTCCGAGGTCGAGAGGACCTGCGACCGGGTGGCGATCATCCGCGAGGGACGGCTCGTGGCGGTGGACCGCGTG
>JAJYDP010000610.1 GCA_021777365.1 Chloroflexota bacterium
CCCTCATCGAGGCGCCCGGGACGGCCCGGCCGAGCTACCTTGCCGATCATCAGCTGGGCTGGCGCGGATGGCGCCCCGACCATCGGATCGGCCGCCTCAGACGACCCGTTTGACACCAGCCACCTAGTCTCGCATCCCGGCCGGCGTGTTCGTGCGAAGATCCGGGCGTGATCCCTTCGATCGGTCGCGGGCAGCGCGCCCGTCTCACCGGCATCGTCGCCCTGGTCCTCGCGATGTCCGCCCTCGCTCCCGGCACGGCCGCCGGGGCGACGCCACCGCGGAGCCCGGTTGCGTTCGACGTCTACCGCCCGGGCGTCTACTCGATGCAGGCAACGTGGACCTGGTGCACGGCGGCGAGCGTCCAGATCATCCGCAACATCCTGCTGGACGAGACCGATCACAGCAGCGCCCAGCAGCGCGTGTTCTTCGGCTACATGCAGGCCAGCAACCGCTACCGGAACGCAGCCACAGGGGCATCGACCCCCAGGGCTTCCTGGCCGGGCTCCGGCATTTCGTCGATTCGCGCTACACGCTCGTGGCAAGCCCGACCTTCGACGCCGCGGTTCGCTCCGCGGTCACCCAGCTGCGGCGGAGCGGCGAGCCCGTCGCCCTGATCGTCGCCGCCGGACGTCATGCCTGGGTGCTCACCGGGTTCACCGCAACCGCCGATCCGGCCCGCACCGCGGACTTCCAGGTGACCGGCGTGAGGGTCGTCGGCCCGCTCTACGGCCGGCAGAGCGTCAACGGGTACGACTCGCCGCCGGACACCAGCCTGTCGTACACCGCGCTTCGCCAGTTCCTGCTGCCGTATCGCTTTCCATTCGCCGCAACTCCCTGGACCGGGCGCTATCTGACCTTCCAGTCGATCCCGGTGCAGTTCACGGAGGTTCGGGCCCCGCTGGCGGTCTGACGCGCGGGCTGGTGTCGGGGCCGGGCAGGGCGGTATCGGGGCCGCAGCCCGTCCCGCAGTGCCTGCTCAGGCAGCCGCCTCGAGGCGAGTCGTGTCATCGGCCGCGAGGTCGACCACCAGCCATCGCGTGTGGTCGGCCGCGAGATCGAAAGCGAGCAGCCGGCGCAGCGCCGACCGGTGCTCCCCGAGCGTCGAGCATTCGAGCCAGACGCTCCGGTCGTGCCCGACCAGCACGGCCGGCGCTCCGCACGCACAGAACGGCGAGTCGTGCTGCGCAGCTTCGATGGATGCGAGAACCTGGTAGTTGTCAGTCATGGGAATGTCACCTTGTGACGATACGATCCGGTGCGTATCATATATCCCATGGCCCCGGACACGCAAGACGCTCCGTCCCGCAACTCTCCGGCGGGACCCCCCGGGCGCACGCCGCGCAGGGGACGCCCCCGCAGCGACCGTCTGCAGCGGGCCATCCTCGATGCCGCCCGCGAGCTGCTCGTGAGCGAGGGGTTCGCCGGGCTGCGGCTGGAACACGTCGCGGCCCGCGCGGGCGTCGGCAAGGCCACCATCTACCGGCGTTGGGGCTCCAAGGAGGAGCTTTCCCTCGCGGTGCTCGAGGAGCTCGCCTCGCCCCACATCGTGATCGCCGACACGGGCAACACGCGCCAGGAACTGCTGGCCGCGACCATGAACGCGATGCGTGCGGTGAACGACACACCCTTCGGGCCGGTGATCGCGGCGCTGCTCTCGCAGATCGCCATGAACCCGCTCCTCGGGGATCCATTCCGTGCCAGTGTCGTGCAGGGCCGCCGGGACGAGGTGCGCCGGGCGATCTGGCGCGGGATCAGGCGAGGTGACCTGCGCACCGATGCGGACGTCGACGTCGCCACCGAGTTGCTGGTGGGGCCGGTCTACTTCCGCCTGATGTTCGGCGGCGAACTCACGCGGGACTTCGCGGAGCGCGTGGTCGACGCCGTCCTCCGGGGCTACGCCGCACCGGCCGGTAGCCGGTAGGGAGCGACCGAGGCGGGACCGGGCGCGCCGGCACCGGGGACGCTGCTCCCCTCCCCGATCTGATCGCCCGTCCGCCGTCTCAGCGCGGCTCGGCCGCCGCCGACACGGGCACCACCAGGCGCGGGAGCAGGAGCGCCACGATCGCCCCCGCAACGCCGAGGACGAGGGCCGCGGCTCGCACATCGCCCGGGTACACGAGCCCGAGCGCTCGATCCAGCGAGACCGCGCCCGGGCCGATGGCGGCGAGGGCCACGGCGATCGCGCCCAGCGTCAACGGGAACTCGATGCCGCCCCTGGAGTTCCAGAATCCCTTGGGCAGATGGACCTGCCAGATCATCACGATGGCCTGGGCCACGAGCGCAGCCGTCGCGAGCGGCGTCAGCAGGCCCACGACCAGCAGGAGCCCCCCGGCCAGCTCGACCCCCATCGAGACGGTCGCCCAGAACAACGGCGGCCGCAGGCCCATGCGCGCCATCGCTGCGCGCCACCCCGCGAACCCCGGACCCGACCACCAGCCGAATGCCTTCTGCGCTCCGTGCGCGGCGAACACGAGGCCCGCGACGACCCGCAGGATGAGAACGCCCGCATCCATGGTTGCCATGTCAATCGCTCCGCTGGCGCCAGGGGGACGACCGTTCGCCCGTGAAGGGTTCGCATCATAGCAGTTCGTTGTCCCCGCAACTACTGATGCTTCTCGCCGCGCCCCTCACCGCAGTGTCTGCGGCCGGCCCCCGGCACCATCGGGCCGGCGGGACTGGTCCCTTTGGGTGAGACCGCGGTGGCGGAGCCGACGGTACGGTGCGCGGGATCAGGAGCGCGTCGGACGCGCGCTACACGCAGGCACCACCCGCCCGTGGGGCCTGGCAGACCGGAGGGGACGTGACCCGGCTGGGCCGATCGTGGGTGTTCATCGTTGTGGCCGTCGCGTGCGTGGCGTTCGTGGCCGCCGCGCCGCCGACGGCCCGCGCGAGTGACCTGTACCCGGGCGGTCGGTCGATCGGGTACGACGTCAGCTGGCCGAACTGCGGATCCCGCCCGCCGGCGCACCAGTTCGCCGTCGTCGGCGTCACGGGTGGACACCCGTTCAGCGCCAACCCGTGTCTCGCCGCCGAGTTCGCAATCGCACGCCGACCCGCCACCACGCAGCTGTACCTGAACATCACGGCACCGGTGGCGTCTCACGCGGCCATGGGCCGCACAGGTCCCGCCGGCACGTGCTCGAGCGTCCAGCAGCTCTGCCGGGCATACAACTACGGCTACAACGCCGCGCGTGAGGCTCGCGCCTACGCCGTCCGACGCCTCGGCGACGCGGCCGTTCGCACCACCTGGTGGCTGGACGTCGAGCTCGGCTTCGGATGGTCGTCCAGCACCGCGGTGAACGCGCGTGCCATCGCGGGTGCCCTGGCGTACCTCCGCGGGCGCCACCTCGCGACGGGCATCTACAGCACCACCTTCCAGTGGCGGACCATCGCCGGACGGTACCGGCCCGGCAGCACGATCTGGTACGCCACGGTCAGCCGGAGCGCGATCGCCGCCCGCCGCCACTGCTCGACGGCCAGCAGCTTCACCGGGGGCCCGGTCCGGATGGTGCAGTACGCGCCCGGTGGCCTGGACGCCGACGTGATCTGCTGACGCGCGGGCGGCGTGGTCCCCGCCTCACCGGACGGGACGGCTCACGTCCCGGGACCCCCGGATCAGACAGCAGGTTCGTCGACGGCGGCCTCGCCAATGGCGCCCGGAAAGTGGCCCAGGGTGGTGGGACGATCCCCGGCCAGGTGGAAGAGCTTGGCGGTGAGGGGGACCACGCCGGGCAGCACCAGCCGCTGGAGCGCGACCGCCAGCAC
>JAJYDP010000611.1 GCA_021777365.1 Chloroflexota bacterium
GCCGTGCTGGGGGCCAGCAGCTACACCTACGCCGAGGCGCTGGCCTCCCAGGCGCTGCCCGACTGGGTCGACGCGCACGTCCACGCCTTCGAGTACTTCGGGGGCGCGCCGCACATCCTGGTGTACGAATATGTTCCCGGGAACATATTCGTACTTCTGTGGCCGAGTGGGTTATGTGGCCGGGCGGTGGCCGCGCACCTCGGGCCGGCCCGTGGGCTGTCGCGGCCGGCCACATAACGGTCAGAGCGAGGCGAGCCAGGTCAGGAGCGATTCGTCGGAGCGCCAGATTGGCTTGATGGGGGACGCCGCCGCAGTGCCCGGAGGCTCGAGCGCCCGGAGCGCCGCCTCCTTGGCGCGGGTGTTGATCTCGGCGTAGCGGTTGGTCGTGCTGAGATCGGCGTGGCCGAGCCAGCCCCGGATGACGTTCACCTCGACGCCCGCCTCGAGCAGGTGGACAGCGGCCGTGTGGCGGAAGATGTGCGGGCTGATCCGCCTGCCCGTCCGGGGGTCGTCGAAGCGCGCGGCGTGTCGACGCACGATCTTGTACATGCCGAAGCGGGTCAGCGGGTGGTCGTGCGCCGAGAACACCGCGGTCTCCGGCGTGACCGGCCCGTCGACGCGGCGCAGCAACGAGGCGAGCAGCGCCGCGGTCTGCGCCCAGAGCGGGCACGTCCGCCACTTGTCGCCCTTGCCGTGGAGACGGACGCGGGGATGCTCGCCGAGATCGAGGTGCCCGACCCGCAGGGCGGCAGCCTCCCCGACCCGCGCGCCGGTGTTGTAGAGGAACAGGAGCAGGGCCCGATCCCGCAGCGCGGAGCGGCCCTCGCGCGGCAGGCGACGGAGGAGTTCGTCGATCTCGTCACGTTCGAGGAAGCGCGTCTCGGGCGGGGCCACCCGCTTCATCGGGATGGCGGCCACCTGCTGGCAGACGCCGAGCATCTCGGGCGCGCGCCCGGCGATGTACTCGAAGAGGGTGTGCAGCGCGGCCAGCCGCTGGTTGCGGGTGCGGATGTGGTTGCCCCGCTCGGCTTCGAGGTAGCGGAGGAACCGGAGAACTCGATCGAAGGACAGATCGGCGAGCGCGAGCCGGCTGAGCTTGCAGCGCTTGTCGGCGGCGACGAACACGAGGAGCAACCGGACGGTGTCCCGGTAGCTACGCACCGAGGCCGGTCGGAGCCCCTTGACGGTGATCAGGTGGTCGACGAAGAACGCGTGGACGAGCGCTCCGAGCAGCGGGGTATCACTCATGACGCTGGCTCCGCGAAGGTCGGCTCGGCGAACGCCTCGAAGCGCCGGCTCGCCTCGTCGAGCAGGGCCGGCGTGATCGTCAGGTAGACCGCCGCCGAGACCGGATCAACGTGGCCCATGAACGTCGAGAGCGCGTGGAGCCGTGTCGACGGCTCGCGCCCCTCGCGATACCAGCGCAACAGGCAGCCGACCGCAAACGAATGGCGCAGGTGATGGAGCCGCGGCGGTGCGACCCCCACGGGGACGGCGAGCCCGAGGGTGGCGACGAGATGGTGGAACGTTTGGCTGGCGGTGCCCGGGTGCACGCATCGACGCCCATCGAAGGTGAAGAGCGGGGCGTCGGGCGCGAGGACCGGGTCGGCGGCTCGCCGCCGTTCGAGCTGCTCCCGCAGGAGCGTGCCCATACGCGGCCCGTGCGGGACGAGCCGGCTCTTGCCGAACTTGCCACCGCGGACCACGAGGAGACCACGCTCGAGGTCGACATCACCGATCCGGAGCTCGCACGCCTCGCCGGCACGCAGCCCGAGCCCGTAGCAGAGGGCGAAGAGCGTCCGGTACGTGGGCCCCCGCTCGGGTGCCCGGGGGTTGTCCGGCAGGGCGGCCGCGGCGGCGAGCAGCCGCCGCGCCTGGCCGACGTCGAACAGGAACGGGAGGCGCGAGGCGGTCGCCCGGCGCCGGCGGACGCGCAGGGGCGAGACCGTCAGGAGTTCCTGGTTCACCGCCCAGTCGAGCAGGCCGCGGACGACGCCGAGCAGATGGTTGAAGCTGCAGGGCCGGCTTCTTGGCCGCGACGCGAGGAACTCGTCGAGGAGGGCCGGGGTGAGTGCGTCGAGCGTCGCCACGCCGTGCTCGTCGGCGAACCGCACGAGCAGGCGCAGCTCGCGCGCCTCGCTCGTGTACTTGCGGGCGAGCGCTCGCTTGTGGGCGAGGAAGCGCTCGACGACGGCTGGGAGGGACTCGCTCATCCGAGCACCTCCTCGCCGTCCCCCTGGGCGACTGTGCGGAGGGTCTCGACGGCCACCTTCGCGTAGATCTCGGTGGAGGCCGCCGAGCGGTGGCCGACGAAGTCCCCGATCGTCTTGAGCGCGAAGTCGGCGTCGACGAGGCGCTGGACGGCGGTGTGGCGCAGGGTGTGGGAGCCGGGCCGGGGCACCCTGATGCCGGCCGCGCGGAGGTAGTGGCCGGCGCAGCTCGAGACCGCGGCCGCGCCGATCGGCCGCACCGGCGCGAGCGTTCGGAAGAAGACGTGCCGGTCGGCGGACTCCGGCCGACCCCGGCGGAGATAGTCGACGAGGGCCGCACCGACCGCACCGGACAGCGGGAACGCGGTCGCGTGGCCGGCCTTGCGCTCGGGGACGGCGAGCCGCTCGCGCTTCCAGTCGATGTCGTCGAGGGTGAGCGCCGCCACCTCGCGGCCGCGCAGGCCGTACGTGACGAGCAGCAGCAGGATCGCGTAGTCGCGCCTGCCCGCAGCCGTGCGGCGGTCGACCGCAGCGAGCACCCGGCCGACGTCGTCCCAGGGGATCGAGCGCGGGATCGTGGAGAGCCGATAGACCTGCGGCCACTCGACGGTCGCCGCGAGATCGCGCCCGATCAGGCCCTCGCGGCGCGCGTAGCGGAGGAACACGCGGAGCACCCCGCAGAGATCCCGGATGCTCGTCTTCGCGAGGCCGGATCCGGTCCGTTCGGCGACAAACGCGCTGAGCAGCGCCGGTGAGAGCTCGTCGAGCCGTCGGACGCCGACGCGCGCGAGATATGCCGCCAACCGGCGCAGGTGGTGGCGGTACAGGCGAACCGTCGCCGGCCGAAGCCCGCGCTCGGCGACCAGGTACTCGAAGAACTCCGGCGCGACGCCCACGAACGGGTCGGCAAGGTGGCGACGGCCGCTGCCCTCGAACCCCGGGAGCACGACTTCGAGCATCTGCTCGATCGGGCCACGGACTTCCTTGGCGAACGTCGCGAGGCGCCGGTTCGCCGCCTCGCCGCGGCCCGGCCTGCGGTGGGCAGCGACCCGCGCGCCCACGAACGCGTCCACGTGCGCGGGCAGGTCCTCGACCGTCCGGGCGCCTCGGCGGCGGGCGAACTCACCAAAGCCGGTGAGCAGCGGGACCCGTCCCACCACGACTCGAGGGCGGTACCCATGCTCGGCCAGCCAGCCGACGTACCGCTCGATCTCTCCCCCGATCCACGACCCACGGATCCCATCGACGGTCTGCGGCTTGACGAAGTACGTCTCCAACATCGGGCAACTTCCTCTCTGCGGATGCAGGTTGAGGAAGCACCCTCGCTCAGTTCATCGCGTTATGTGCCCACGATCAAGGCCCCTCGGCGATGTGAACCGTTCACAGGCGGCTCGCGGCCACCGCCCGGCCACATAACCCACTCGGCCACAGAAGCCGGACAACCTCCACGCCGCGGTCACCCAGGCCCACCGCTACGAGCCCCTGCTCAACCGCACCTACGAGGAGCTGGCCGCCCATTACGGGTGCGCCGTCCTCCCCGCCCGGCCCCACCGG
>JAJYDP010000612.1 GCA_021777365.1 Chloroflexota bacterium
GGAACGTGTGCCCGGCCATCTCGGCCCAGTACCCCATGTCCTCCTTGGTCTGGGGGTCACCCGACCACAGCTCCATGACCTCGCCCACGGGAACCCCGCCCATCGCCTTCTTGGCCTCGATCATGGGGCCCGGGCAGGCGGCACCGCGCGCGTCGACGATGGTCGTCTCACCGAGGCCCGCGATCTCGCCCTCGGTCATCACTGCTGCCACGGGGGTCTCCTAGTAGAAGAGGGTGTTGGTCGCCGACGCGATCTCGGCGACGAACCGGCCCGCGGTCACCACGTGGGCACCCTCGACGAGGTCGGCCTCGTCGATGTCGCGGTTCTTGATGCAGGGCGCGCCGACGAGGAACGTGCCGCCGAAGTCGCGGATCGTCTGCAGGAGCTCGGCCATGGGCTTGAACCCCGGCAGCGTGACGGTCTCGGCGACGCCGGCCTGCATGAGGCGCACGCCGTCGCCCTGGAACCCCATGACCACGTCGATCTCGGCAGCGGCGGCACCGCCGGCCATGACGAACGGGAGGATCGCCATCTCCGGGGTGTCGGGCCCGTGGGTCGCCATGACCACGAGCTTCTTGCGCTCAGCCATCTCCAGCCCTCCCGGGCGCATCGGAGGATCCGTCCGTGCCGCCCCGGCGGGGCATCACCGGATCCCACTGCTGACGCTACGGGCCCGTGTCGGTGCCCACCGGAACGTGTGCGTGCCGCGGGGAACGTGTCCGTACCGCGCGGAACCGAGGGCGAGGGCCGCCTAGACTGGCGAACCGGGGATCGGACGTGCAGCGAGGGCACCAGGAGGCCGATGGCAGAAGCGGGCGCGCTCCGGAGGAACAGGCTGCTGGCGGCCGTGCCCCGTGCGGCGCTCGAGAGCGTCGCCGGGCGGATGACGGTCTCGGCCGCGATGCGCGACCAGGTCGTCCACCAGCCGGGCGAGCGGATGGACAGCGTGATGTTCCCGCTCGAGGGGCTGTTCTCGCTCGTGGTCACCGACCCGTTCGGGAGCTTCACGTCGATCGCAACGGTCGGTCGCGAGGGGGCGATCGAGCTCGCTCCCGCGCTCGGCTCCGTGCCCGTTCCCACCGAGATCGTCTGCCTGATCGGCGGGATGATCGCGGAGATGCCCACCGACGATCTGCGGATGCTCCTCGACGCGAGCCCGCCGTTCCGGTCGGCGATCTTCCGCTACATGGGCGCGCGGTTCGTCGACTGCGTGGAGGTCTCGGCCTGCCATCGGCTGCACCCGCTCGAGGCGCGCATGGCCCGCTGCCTGCTGACGACCCGTGACCGCATCGAGCGGGACGAGTTCCCGTGCACGCACGAACAGCTCGCCGGGCTGCTCGGGGCGACGCGCCCGAAGGTGTCGCTGGCGCTGAAGACGCTGCAGCGGGCCGGGACGGTCATCCACAGCCGGGGATCGGTCCGGATCCTCGACCCCGTCGCCCTGGAGGCGATGACCTGCGGCTGCTACACGACCATCAGGAACGCGTTCCAGGCGGCGGACCGGCCTCCGCGCTGACCGCCGGCCGACAATCCCGCGCCGCCGTCAGGCGGTGTGCGTGCCGGCGGTCTCGAAGCTCATCGCGCGCTGGAGCGCGGCGGCCCGCATCTCCGGGGGCAGCGCCACCGCGCCGCCGAGCGTGCATGCACGGAAGGCGGCCGAGGCGGCCTCCTCCACGACGCCGTTCACGAGCACCGCGAGCTCGGGCGTGCGGTGGAAGACGAGCAGGCCGTGGTTCGCGAGGAGGACGGCCGGGACCCCGGGACGGAGCGCGGCCCGGATGTTGGCGACGGCCTGTGCGGAGCCGCGCGGGCCGTAGGCGGCCACCGGCACGCCGTCGGCGAGCCCGAACATCGCGAGCGCCTCGATCCAGCAGTCGATGGGCTGGTTGGCGACCGCGAACGCCGTGGCATAGGGCGCGTGGGTGTGGATGACGGACCCCACGCTCGGCTGGTCGCCGTACAGGGCCGTGTGCATGGCCACCACCGCACCCTGGATCGGCGGCAGGCTTCCCTCGCGCAGGGTGCCGTCCAGGCCCACGCGCGCGATTCCCTCCGCCGTCAGACCGCTGAGCGACGAGGCGGACGTGAAGTACATCTCGTCGCCGTCGCCGGCCCGCACGCTCACGTTCCCGTGCCCGTTGGCCGAGATCGCTCCGCCTGCGACCACCGATGCGGCGGTGGCGAGCACCTGGTCGACCAGTGCCTTGTCCACGGTGTACCCCCCTCCACGGACGTGTCGCAAGGGCGACCGGCGAATAGTGCCATGCGGCCCGCCGCGGCGCCCGCGCGGAGGCATCCGGAAGTCGGCGGGAGGCGGCCGGCGGGGAGCACCACTCCCGTGCCGCCGCTCCGGCCCGTCCGTGCCCCCGGCCCGGGCCCGTGCCCGCCGCCGCTACTCCCAGCGGAAAAACCGCGCGGAGATCCCGAGACAGACCACGAACCAGGCCGCGAGCACGGCCACGTCCACCGGCAGCGGAGCGTACGGCGAGCCGTGCACCATCACCTGCCGCAGGGCATCGCCGAGATAGGTGAGCGGCAGGAAGGTCGCCACCGGGCGCAGGACCGCGGGCATGATCTCGAGCGGGAAGAAGACGCCCGAGAGGAACATCATCGGGAACTGGATGACCTGGACGATCCCGTTCGCGGCCTCCTCGGTGCGCGCGAACGCGGCGACCAGGTACCCGATCGAGATGAACGTCAGCGCGCCCAGGACCACGATCGCGGCCATCAGCCAGAGTGCGCCGAGCACGGTGACGCCGAACACCGCGACGCCGATCCCCATGATGAGGATCGCCTGGACGATCGCGATGAGGAGCCGCAGCGCGACGTTGCTGCCCACGAGCGTCCACCGGGGCAGCGGGGTCGCGCCCAGCCGCTTGAGGATGAGTTTCTCGCGCTGGGCGACCAGCGGGACCGCCCCGAAGACGCCGAGCTGCATGAGCGCCATGCCCAGGATCCCGGGCACCAGGAAGGCCGCGCTGGAGAGATCCTGCGTCTGCAGGGAGCGATCCGTCACGCCGAGCAGGGGTGCGCGGCCCGTGAGCGCCACGTTGAGCGAGGCGACCACCTGGGCCACGCCCTGGCGGATGGTGGCGCTGCTCGTCTGCTGGCTGGGGTCCGTGTAGACCTCGAGCCGGACCGGCGTCGGCGCATCGGCCGACGGGCCCGACCGGGCGGGCGGGGAGGCCGCGGATTGCGCGGAGCCGGCCCCGGCGCTGGGCGGGACGGCACCGCTCGCGCCGGGTGCGGTGGCGGCGGCGAGGGCTGCGCCGTAGCCGCCGGGGACCACCACGACCCCGTCCACCGCGCCCTTGCGCATCGCGTCGAGCGCGGCGGCCAGCGAATCGGACCGGAGCTTGAAGAGCGGCACCTGCGCGAACGCGTCCCGCAGCCGGGCGGACGCGGCGGTGTGGTCCTGGTCGACCCAGCCCAGCGTGTACGAGGGCGTGCCGCCACCCGAGAAGATGGCGCCGAACAGCAGGATGAAGATGACGGGGAAGGCGAACGTCCAGAACAGCGCCGTGCGGTCGCGCACGAAGCTCCGGATGTTGGCGACGGTCAGCGTCACGAAGCCCGACACGGTGTCACTCCCGCAGGGCCCGGCCGGTCAGGTCGAGGAAGACGTCCTCGAGCGTGGCCCGCCGGATGCCGAGGTTCCCGGGCTCGCGCCCGAGCGTTTCCATCCGGACGAGCAGTGCGCCGATCGTCGCCGTCACGTCTGCCGTGTAGAGGACGGTCAAGCCGTCCTCCACCGCCG
>JAJYDP010000613.1 GCA_021777365.1 Chloroflexota bacterium
GATGGTGACGAGCTTCGCGCTGGCGCTGGCCGTGGCTGCGGCGGCCATTCCGCCGCGGCTGGTGGGGGCCATCTTCCTGGGCACGGCGATCCAGCTCGGTGCGCCGACCATGGGGGCCTTCACCGTCGGCATGGCGCATGCCCTGGCGGTGTCGGCCCTCATCGTCCTGGCCGCGAGCGCGATGACGGTCTTCGCGGGCGACACGTCGAAGACCCGGCGAGCGGCGGCGCCGGCCGTCAGTTGACGCTGGGCGGCGCGGGGGTGGCATGACGCGGAGGAGGCGATGTTCGGCTCGCTGCTGGTGATCGTGGTGGCCGGCCTTGTCGGTCCCCTGGTGGCCGCCGGGCGGCGGCCGCTCATCCCCGCCGTGGTGGGCGAACTCGCCGCCGGCGTCGTCCTCGGCCGATCCGGGCTGGGGCTGATCGACCTGTCGACCCCCACCAACGGGCTCCTGTACGGGCTCGGGTTCGCCATGCTCATGCTCGTCGCGGGCACGCGGGTGGACCTCCGCTCCCCATCGCTGCGCAGCGGTGCCCGCCCCGGCGCGATCGCCTTCGTGATCGTGGCGGCGCTCGCGGTCCCCGCCGGCCTGGCGATCGGCGCGCTCGGCGCCCCCGCCGCGCCCGTGCTGCTCTTCCCCGTGCTGATCGCCGGCAGCTCCGCCGCGATCGCCTTCCCGATTCTCGAGGAGCGGGGCCTGCTCGGGCCGGGCATCGGCATGCTGATGGCGTGGATACCGCTGGCCGACGCGACCACCGTGCTGGCGATGCCGCTGACGCTCATCGGCGCGGCGCAGATCCCGGGCGCGCTCGGCGGCGACGTGCTGATCGTGGCCGTCACCCTCGGCGGCCTCTGGCTGGGGGAGCGTGCCGCCCGCTCTCCCGCCCTCCTGACGCTCCGCGATCGCTCGCAGGCCCGCGGATGGGCCCTCCAGCTGCGCGTGACCCTCCTGCTGCTGGTCGTGCTGTCGCTCATCGCCACCGAGACCGGGGGCTCGACGCTCGTGGCCGGCTTCGGGGCCGGGATCGTGCTGGCGCGCCTCCGCGAGCCGCAGCGCCTCGAGCTCCAGCTGTCGGGGCTGGCGGAGGGGTTCTTCGTGCCGGCCTTCTTCGTGCTGCTCGGCTCGGAGCTCGACGTCCGCTCCCTGCTCGGGGACCCGGGCGCGATCCTGCTCGCGTTCCTGCTCGCGGCCGCGGTGCTGCTCACGCACCTGGTTGCCGCGCGCGTGGTCGCGCCGGTACCCAGGCTCGGGTTCGGGCTGGCCGCCTCGGCCCAGCTGGGGCTCCCGGCCGCGACCGCCTCGCTCGGGCTGGCCACCGGCGCCCTCTCGCCGGCCGTGGCGGCCGCCGTCGTCGCCGCCGGCTGCCTGACGGTCGTGCCCGCCGCGATCGGCAGCCGCCAGCTGGCAGACGCCCTGTCCGCGGCCCCGCCCGTCCCCGCCACACAGCAGGCGCCGGCATGAACGCCGAGCAGCGAGTCGCCGCGCTCGACATCGGCAGCGACACCGTCCACGTGCTGATCGCCCGCGTCGACCCCGGGACCGACGAGCTCGTCGGTCCCGAGCTCACGGTGCTGGAACAGCACGGCGCGCTCCTGGAGCTGGGACGCCGGGTCGCCGCGAGGGGCCGCGTGGGCCACCGGGCCACCGCCCGGCTCGAAGACGTGGCCGGGCACTTCGCCTGGCTGGCGGAACGACAGCACGCCCCCCTGGTGATCGGCGCCACGGAGGCGCTGCGCCGCGCCGGCGACGGACCGCTCGTGGTCCAGCGTCTCGAGGCCCGGATCGGCCAGCCCGTGCGCGTGCTGACCGGTGCGCGGGAGGCGGCGCTCGGCCTTGCCGGCGCGCGTGGCCGCCTGGACCCCGCCGGCCCGCAGCTGGTGATCGACTCGGGCGGGGCGTCCACCGAGCTGACCCTGACCGAAGGCCGCCGTCGCATCGCGAGCGCCTCGCTGCCGGTGGGCGCGGCGCTCCTCGGTGCGTCGCTGCACGGGGATCCGCCCGAGGCGCTGTCCTGGGCGCTCGGCGCGGTGCAGGTGGGCAGGGCCCTGGGGCTGGCGCCGGAAGGCAGGCCGGCGCGCGCGTGGGCGACGGGCGGATCGGCGCACAACCTCGCCGGGCTCGAGCGGACACGGGGACGGGAGGGGCCGCAGCTCCTGACCGCGACCGAACTCGCGAGCCTCGCGGCGGAGCTGCTGGCACGATCCGCGCGACGGATCGCCCGACGCAGTGGCGAGGACCCTGCGCGCGTGCGGATCCTCCCCCCGGGGCTCCTGATCATCGCGGCCGTGCTCGCCCACTACGGGCTCGAGGAGATCACCGTGGTGCCGGAGGGGCTGCGCCAGGGCATGGTCGCCGCGTTCGTGGAGCTGGGCGACGACTGGTGGCGCGATGAGCGCTCGGAGGACTGATGCACGCACACCCATCGCCCCTGTCGGCCGATCGGTTCTTCGCGCCCGACCCGGCCCAGCGGCACGTGGCACGCGCACTCTACGACGGGATCGCGCACCTCCCCATCGTCAGCCCGCACGGCCATGTCGATCCGCGGCTGCTGGCCGACGAGGACGCGACGTTCGGCACCCCCGCCGACCTGTTCATCATCCCCGACCACTACGTCTTCCGGATGCTCCACTCCCAGGGCGTCGCGCTGGAGGCGCTCGGCGTGCCGCGGCGCGACGGGCTCGCCGACCCGGTCGATCACCGGCAGATCTGGCAGGTGTTCGCCGACCACTTCCACCTGTTCCGGGGCACCCCGACCGGGATCTGGCTCGCACAGGAGCTGCACGAGGTGTTCGGCATCCCGGAGCCGCTGACCGGGGCCAACGCCCAGGCGGTGTACGACGAGCTCAGCGACAGGCTGGCGCGGCCCGAGTTCCGGCCGCGGGCCCTGTTCGAGCGGTTCAACATCGAGACCCTGTGCACCACCGACGACGCCGGCGACCCGCTGGCCTGGCACCAGGCGATCCGGACCTCGGGCTGGGCCGGCGACGTCCGCCCGACGTTCCGCCCCGACGCGGTGGTGAACATCGGCGCGCCCGATTGGCGCGCCCGTCTCGACGACCTCGGCCGGGCCTGCGGGCGCGAGATCACCTCGTGCGCCGCGCTGGTCACGGCCCTCGAGGAGCGGCGTGCGTTCTTCAAGCGGATGGGCGCCACCGCCACGGATCACGGGGTCGAGTCCGCCTACACCACCCCCCTCGACGCTGTCGAGGCCGAGGCGATCTTCGCCCGGGCTCTGCGCGGGGCGGCGACCGCCGATGACGCGCGTCGCTTCACCGGGCACCTGCTGATCGAGGAGGCGCGCCTGAGCGTCGAGGACGGGCTCGCGATGCAGCTGCACGTGGGCGCCCTCCGCAACCACGACGCCTCGGTGTTCGAGCGGTTCGGGGCCGACAAGGGCGCCGACATCCCGGTGACGACCGAGTTCACCCGCAACCTGCGGCCGCTGCTGGAGCGCTTCGGCGACGACGCGCGGCTGACGCTGATCCTCTTCACCCTGGACGAGAGCAGCTACGCGCGCGAGCTCGCGCCCCTGGCCGGGCACTACCCCGCCGTGCGCCTCGGCCCGCCCTGGTGGTTTCACGACAGCCTCAACGGCATGGCCCGCTACTTCGCCCTGGTGATGGAGACGGCGGGGCTGTGGAACACGGTCGGGTTCAACGACGACACGCGGGCCTTCGTCTCGATCCCGGCCCGGCACGACGTCTGGCGGCGGGCCAGCGCCGACTGGCTGGCCGGGCTGGTG
>JAJYDP010000614.1:0-1766 GCA_021777365.1 Chloroflexota bacterium
CCGCGCCGGCGGCGAAGACACTCGCCGCGGTCAGCCGGTCATCGGTGCCGGAGAAGAGCACGATCGAGAGCGGTTCGTCCATCACTGCCTCACACGGGCTGGGGGATCGGGGGCGTTTCGTGGGTCACGGCGGCCCCGGGCGTGGCGGCCACGCCGAGCATGCCGAGGCGCGTGAGGCGGCGGATCAGCACCGCATGCATGACGTCGCAGGCCCGGACGATCTCCGGGTCGGCCAGCCGGTAGCGGACCTCGCGGCCGTCCCGCTCGGCCTCGACGATCCCGGCACTGCGCATGACCGCCAGGTGCTGCGACACGCTGGGCTGGGACACGCCCAGCCCGTCCGCCAGCCGCCCGACCTCGCACGGTCCCTCGGCGAGCCGGTGGACGATCTCGAGACGGTGCGGGTTCGCGAGCGTCTTCAGGACCGCTGCCTGCATCACGCAGATCTCATCCATGGATCGACGCATGAACAGATGCGCACATTTGCATCAGCACCTGACACGTGACCCTCGTGGTTGCAGTCAGTCGGCGGGTTTCGGAACGTGTACCCCCGATGGGGACGGCGTCTCATGCAAGAGTGTGTCAAGCCGTCATGAGATACCCCAGTGCCACATGGCTCCCCGCGCGGGGGCCAGCAAGTCCAGGCTCAGGGCGGGCTACGTCTCGCCAGCAGGCAGGCCCTGACGCCCGTGCGCCCGGGGCGCGCCTGCTGGCGGAGCAGCGCCGGGGCGTGCCCGCTCGGACCGCGCGGCCGCCCCACCAGCGGCCTCCGCACCCCCCGCGCGTGTGTTCACCCGCCGTTCACCGCCGTTCACCGGGCGCGCCACCCTCGCTCGGTAGAACAGCGTCAGTGCACCGAGGAAGGGTTCCCCGGGGACGGGAAGGGTCGAAGGAGATCCGCCATGACAACGCAGAAGAGTTTGAGCTGGCTGGTCGCGCTGGCCGGCCTCTGGGAGATCGCCGCGCCGTTCGTGTTCGGCGCCACGGCCACCACGGCGTTCCTGTGGGATGCCCTGATCGTGGGGGCCGTGCTGGTCGTGCTGGGCGCCTGGGCGGCCCTCTCGAACCAGGAGGGCACCGATCGGGGCCTCGACTGGCTCAACGCGATCCTCGGCGTCTGGCTGATCGTGGCCCCCTTCGTGCTGGGCTACACGGGGATCACGGCCGCCCTCTGGAACGACGTCGTGGTGGGCATCGTCGTGGCGGCCCTGGGGGCCTGGGCCGCGGTGGCCCTCGGCCAGCGCCAGCACCCCCAGATGATGTGACGGTCCGGCCCAGGAGACGGGTGCCCTGACGCGCCCGGTCCCCGCGGGCTGGTACTTCCGAAAGGCGACCGGATCGCGTTCGACCCCGCTCGCCTCCAGCGGCCCCGGTCAGCTACCTGGCCGGGGCCGCGCCACGTCCTGGGGCCGCGGCGCGGGCCGCGGCATCCAGTACCCCGTGCCCCGCTCGGTGAGCAGGTAACGCGGCTCGGCCGGATCGTCTTCCAGCTTCGCCCGCAGCCGATGCATATACGTCTTCAGGTAGTCGGCCTCATCCTGCGCGTCCGGGCCCCAGATGCGCGCGAGCAGCACGTTGTTCTCTACTACCCGCCCCGCGTTGTGGGCGAGGATCTCCAGCAGCCGATACTCGGTGCTGGTCAGGCGCACGGCCTCGCCACGCACGAAGACTCGGTGCGGCCCCCACTCGATACGGAGCTCGCCGAGCGAGAACGGCGGCTCGTCGGAGGTGGCGTGGCCGGCGGCGCGGCGGAGGACCGAGCGCAG
>JAJYDP010000614.1:1776-3741 GCA_021777365.1 Chloroflexota bacterium
GCAGACGCGCCAGCAGCTCGAGGTGCCCGAAGGGCTTGACCACGAAATCATCGGCCCCGAGCTGCAACCCGCGCACCTTGTCGAGCTCGCCGTCCCGCACCGTCAGGATGATCAGGGGGACGTCGCTGAAGAGGCGGATCCGTCCCAGCAGATCGAACCCATCCGCGTCGGGCATTTGCAGGTCGAGCAGCACCGCGTCGGGGTGCGTGCTCTCGATCAGATCGAGTCCCTCCTCCCCGCGTTGCGCGGTCAGCACCTCCCACGTCGGTTCCTGCAGGCTGATGGTCAGGCTGACGGCGCGCAGTACGTCGCGCTCGTCGTCAATGACCAGGATCCTGGTCGTCGCCTTCTGCATCTCCCGTCTCCGCGCTGGTGGGCACTGTGAAACAGAACCGGCTGCCGCCCTCCGGACGGGCCTCGTACCACAGCCGCCCGCCGTGGAGGGTCACGAGCTCGCGGCAGATGTACAGGCCCAGGCCTACTCCAGGCTGCGCCGATTGTGCGGGCATGGAATAGAACTTGTCGAAGATCCGTTCCCGCGCGTCGCCCGGGACGCCGGGCCCCTCGTCCTCGATACACATCCTGACCTGCTCGCGGTCGTGGGACAGCACCCCGCGGATCGCGCCGCCGGGCGGGCTGAACTTGTAGGCGTTGTGGAACAGGCTCGAAAGGATCTGGTCCAGGCGGCGCCGGTCGCCGTCGACCCGCGGGAGATCCGGCGCCGCGACGAGCGTGACCCGCTGCCGCCGATCCTCGAAGAGCGGCTGCAGGCCTGCCACGACCCGCTCCGCGCGGGCGGCCAGGTCCACCGGCTCGCGGTGCAGCGTCACCGCCCCCGCCTCGACCTGACTGGCTTCGAGGATCTCGGTGATCAGCGATTCGAGGCGCTGCAGGTTGTGTTCGACGACGTCCCGGACCTCGCGTTGCTGCGCTGGGCGCAGACGGGGCCAGTCGCCCAGGGATGGCAGGAGCGTCTTCAGGACGGTCAACGGCGTGCGGAGCTCGTGCGCGACGGCAGAGAAGAACGAGCGGCGGGCCTCCTCGAACTGCCGCAGTTGGGCGACCTGGGCCTGCTCGGCCGCGTGCAGCTGGGCGTTGCGGAGTGACAGCTCGGCTTCCCGGGCGAGGGCGCGTAGCGTCAGCCACTCGGCTTCATCGAGGACGCCCTCGCGGCGCCCCACAACGAGGGCTCCGGGTTCGTCACCGGTCGGTGTGTCGAGGCGGATGCCGGCCACGGTCCGCGACCGCGGATCCGGCCAGTGCGGCGGCAGAGGCTGGTCGTACGCAGGTCCGGCGGCGAACGTCTGATGGTCGCCGAGGCGCCACCCCCACGCGCCCAGCTCCGTGTCACCGCCCAGCGCCTCGTACCGGTCGAGCGACGCGGTCATGTGCCAGCACCCGAGCGTGGGATCGCACAGGAAGACCATGCCCACATCCGAGCGCAGCAGGCGGCGCGCCCCCTCCAGGAGGGCCTGGAACGCCGCAGATACGCCGGTCTGCGGCTGGTTCAACTCGAAGAACAACTCGTTGAGTGTCGTCAGCTGGGCGACATGCCGCTCCTCCCGGCGAAGCTGCTGCGTGAACCCGGCGGCCAGCGCGCCGACGATGAGCAGCACGAACAGTTTGCCCACCGCCATGTAGGCGGCCAGCACCGTCCATGTCCCCTGCTGGCTGACCACGACCGCTGCCACGTGCAGCGCGCCGGCGGTCAGGATCCACGCGGCCGCAAGTCGCGCCGGGTACGCCACGGCGAGCTCGACGACCAGCAGCAGAAACAGGGGGAAGAAGGGGCTGTGTGCGCCGCCGGCGAGGAGCGTGGCGCCGGCGGCCTGGGCCGCGTCGACGACCAGGATCGGCGCCGGCCGGAGGCTTGCGAACGATCGCTGCCGCGCCGCGTATGCCGACAGCGGCAGGTTGACGGCGATCAGTGCAGCGAACGGAGCGAGCAGGGAGCCGGCTGACATG
>JAJYDP010000615.1 GCA_021777365.1 Chloroflexota bacterium
GCGCACGAGCAGGAGGGGCCCCGGCGGTCGGCAGAGATCCTGCTGGCGACGATCCGCGAGGTGGAACGCTCCTAACGGGAGGCACTCGGGGCGGGCGAAGAGGCGGGGGCGCCGGATGGGCCGGACGCGCCCGGGGCGGACGAGGTCGACGCGCTCGGCGCGGGGGTCGGCACCGGCAGCCCCTTCGCCAGCCGGTCGATCGCGGTCGCCAGGGTCGGCAGCGTGGGCATGCTGCCCAGCAGCAGCGTCTGCCGGGGGCCGACGATCCGCAGCGTCGGCGTTCCCACGATGCCCAGCCGCTCGCCTTCGGCCCGGCTGTCAGCTACCGCCTGAGCGATCGCCGGCTCCTTGACGCAGGCGTCGAACTTCGCCGTGTCGAGCTGCAGGTAGCGCGCGACCTGCGTCATCAAGGCGTCGCTGAAGGTGCCCTGGTTCTCGCCGTTCTGGCTCGCGAAGAGCAGGTCGTGGAAGCGCCAGAAGGCGCCCTGCTGCCCCGCGCAGCGGGCGGCGACGGCGGCGGTCGTCGACTCCGCGCCCAGGAACGCGAAGTCGCGGAACACGAGCCGGGCCGTGCCGGGCAGGACGAACTCCCGCACCAGCGTTGGTTCCAGGCCGTGCGTGAAGAGGCCGCAGAACGGGCACTGGAAGTCGGCCCAGACCTCCACCACGACCGGGGCATCCGCCCGGCCGAGCGACTCCGGGGCCGAGGCCGGTACCGTCGACACCTGGGACGCGGCTGGCGACGAGGACGACACGGACGACGAGGTCGATCCGCCCGGCCCTGCGGATCCGGCCGCCTGCCCGAGTGAAGCGCCCGCGGTGGCCGAGGACGGCGTGCCCGACCTGGGCTGCACGGCGAGCAGGCCCAGCGACAGGAGCCCTCCACCCACCACGACGACGGCGAGCGCTCCTGCGAGGGCCGCCGCCAGGTAGCCCGGGAGCCTGCTCCGATCCACGGACGAGTGCCTCCATCCCGGCCTCGCCACGCGACGTTCGTGCGCGGGCGAGGCCCTGGCCATTGTCCCGGCTGCGTGGGGGAGCGCGAGGGTCGGAGGGACCGGCCGGCACGGGCCGACTGGCGTCGCTCAGGCGCGCAACAGCCAGTTCGCCACCCATCCGACGCGCCCCGTGGCGACACGGACATCGTCCCAGGTCCGTCCGAGCCGATCGCGCATGGAACGGAGCACCGTAACCCGCGTGCCGGGCGGAAGGACGTCCAGGCGCGCGCTGGTCGTGGTGGCCGAGGCCCGGACGCTCACCGAGGCACGCGTGTATCGCGTGAGGGTCCCCGTCGTGGTCCGCCTGGTGGAGGCGAAGCTCACGCTGCGACCGCTGAGGTCGGTGTGGAGGAAGGCGGTGAAGGGGGTGGTGAGCGCGTAGACCCCGGTGATCCGGACGCCCTGCACGAGGGCGCTGATGACCCGGCCATCCCCGAGGTAGATCCCGATGTGCGAGCCACCGCCGTAGACGACGAGGTCGCCGGGTTCACCGCCCGAGCGGCTGGCGAGCCCCCGATCGCGGAAGATGGCGTACTGCTCGTACGCGCTGTGGGAGTCGTGGATCAGCGCGCCCAGGCCGTTGTCCGCGAAGACGCGGTACACGAGCCCGGAGCAGTCGAACGCCCAGGGGCCGGAGCTGCCCCACACGTAGGGGGCGTTGAGGTGGTGCATCGCATCGGCGATGACCCGGTCGGCCAGGGTGGGGGTGGCCGCTGCCGGTTTCGATGGGGCCGCCGCTGCGGCCGGCGGCGGGGCCGCCGCCATGGTGACGAGGAACGACGCGGATGCCAGGGTCGCCAATGCTGCGACCCGAAGTCGTGAGGTCGTTCGCACGATCCCTCCGATCTACCAGGACATCGCCTTGTCACGGGCGATGGCGGTGGGACATGCCGCTCGCGGGCAGACCATCGGGCGCGGGGCGCTCGGGAGGAAGGCAGGAGCCACGTGGTGCCGCCGCCGGCAGCCCGGCGGCGAGAGGACGACGACACGAGGTCAGCCGTGGAGGCGGCGATCTTCGGTTGTCGGAGCTCCTGCTGGGAGGGTTCCTTCCAAACAGTGACGGACCTTACTACGGACGGGCGCGGGCTGCCGGGAGGGCCCCCTGCCGCCGATCCCGGACGCGGGAGAGCGCGTGGCGGCCGGCATGGCGTGGTGGCGGGTCAGGCCCAGGAGGCCCACCAGACCCGCCAGAGCGCGCTGGGATCGCTCAGCGGGTCGCCGTGGACGAGCGCCAGGTCGCCCGGCCCGCCCTCGCGGATCACGCCGGCATCGGGCACGCCCAGGAGCTCGCCGCCGCGCCACGTTGCCGCCCCGAGCGCCTCCCAGGGCTCCAGCCCCGCCTCGACCAGCGACTCGACTTCCCACGCCAGGTGGTTCGCCCGGCCCGAGCCGCCGCCGAAGTCGGTGCCGGCGGCGATGGGCACGCCGGCCCGGTGCGCCAGGCGGATCGACTCGCGGCACTGCGCCAGCCGGTCGAGGATCGCCGCGCGCCCCTCCGGTGAGGCGAAGCGAGGGAGGGCGGTCGTGCGGGCGAAGGCGATCCGTGACCGGAAGACGGCGAGTGTCGACACGACGTACGTGCCCTGCCGGGCCAGCGTCGCGGCCAGGTCCACGTCCAGCTCGAACCCGTGCTCGATCGCGTCGACGCCGGCATCCGCGCAGACCCGTGCCCCGTCCAGGCGCGTCGAATGGGCCGTCACCCGCGCGCCTCTCGCGCGCACGGCCTGGACCACGCGCCGTACCTCGCCGGCCGACCACGGGGGCGTCGCGGGATCCGGGCCGTCCATGTAGAGCTTTACCAGGTCGGCGCCGTCGTCCAGCTGCCCGAGAGCGAGCGCCAGGAGCTCGTCGCCGTCGTGCGCACCGACGGCCAGTCCGGCCGGGAGCGTGCCGGCGCGCGCGACCCAGGATCCGGCGGCCCGGATCTCGGGGTAGCCCCGCCGGCCGCGCCAGCGATCACGCACCCCGAGGCTGGCCGCACGGCGGCGGCCGTCCACGGGATCGACCGCGACCGGGGCGCCCACGTCGCGGGCCCACCGGACACCGGCCTGCGTCAGCAGCCGCGCATTCTGCTCGGCCACCGCGAGGAGCGTGCCGGCCGGGTCCAGGCCGCGGTCGATCCAGTGCGCGCCCCCGGGCATCGTGAGGTGGCTGTGGGAGTCGACCATGCCGGGGACGATCGCGCTGCCGCTCGCGTCGATGACCTGGAGGCCGTCCGCCGGCCCCGGGTCCTCCTCCGCATCGGTGGGACGGATCCAGCGGATCACGCCGTCCTCGACCAGGACGCTGACACCGAGCCGCGGCTCCGGCGACCGGCCGTCGGCGAGCGCTCCGTCACGGACCAGCACCCGGGTCATGGTTGGCCTCTCCCGTTGCGGTGCGAGGTTCTGCGGTGCCGGCTCACCGCAGCTCGACGATCCGGTAGTGCAGATCGCCGACCGGCGCGCGCACCACCACGTCGTCCCCGGCGCGGCGGCCGAGCAGGGCGATGCCGATCGGGGACGTGTTCGAGATGCGGCCGTCGGCAGGCCGGGCCTCGCTCGACCCGACGATCGTGTAGGTCTCCTCGCCATCGGGCGACTCGACGACCACGGTCGAGCCCAGCACCACCTCGTCACCGCCCGACGGCGCCTGGATGATGGTGGCGTGGCGGATCATCGCCTCGAGCTGGGCGATGCGGCCCTCGGCGAACGACTGCTCCTTGCGCGCGGACTCGTAGTCGGCGTTCTCGCT
>JAJYDP010000616.1:0-743 GCA_021777365.1 Chloroflexota bacterium
AGGAACCCAAGCAAGGCTCAGGCGGCATAGTCAACCTGTCCGTCGAACCGGGGCAAGACCAATCTGGTCATGGGTAGCAGACAACTCGGCCGACCGCGGGCGGCATCAACAGCGGGCATCGCGTCCCCCGAACGGGCCGGACTCGCCGACGTCACCCTCGATGAGCTCGAGTCGGTCGCGCACATCGGCTCGTACTCCACCAACCTCATCGCCGGACGGTGGGTGAGCTCGGCGGGGCTCGATGCGATCTTCGGGATCGACGCCGGGTTCGAGCGGTCGGTCGAGGGCTGGGTCTCGCTCGTGCATCCGGCTGACCGCGACGCGATGGTCGCCTACCTCAGCGATGAGGTCCTGGGGCGCGGCCAGCCCTTCGACAAGCAGTACCGGATCGTCCGGCCGGCGGGCGGCGACGAGCGCTGGGTGCACGGACGCGGCGCGCTCGAGTTCGATGCGTCCGGGCGAGCGGTGCGCATGCTCGGCACGATCGCGGACATCACGGACCAGCACATCGCCCAGGAGGCGTTTCGGGCGTCCGAGGCCCGCTATGCCGCGATCTTCGAGGGCACCGCCGAGGCGATCCTCATCGCCGATGCCGGGACGTACCGCTACCGCTGGGTCAATGCGGCGGCCTGCACGCTGCTGGGCTACACCCGCGACGAGCTGCTCGGGATGCGACTCCACGATCTCCATCCCGAGGCGGCCCTCCCGCCGATCCTCGCCAAGTTCGGGGCGGTGGTGGACGG
>JAJYDP010000616.1:753-3726 GCA_021777365.1 Chloroflexota bacterium
CGGCCCCGGCGGTGCCCTGCCTGCGGAAGGATGGGTCGCTGCTCCTCGCCGACATCAGGTCATCGACGGCGGTCGTGGACGGCGTGCAGTGCAACATCGCGTTCTTCACCGACGTCACCGGACTGCGCGAGCTCGATCGAGCACTCCGTCGGAGCGAGCGCAACCTCGCCGAGGCGCAACGGATCGCGGCCATCGGCAGCTGGGAATGGGACCTCACGACCGGAACCGCCCTGCGCTCCGAGCAGCTGCACCGGATCTACGGGGTGGAGCCCGGGGGGGTCGCCCCGACCACCGAGGCGTTCTTTGCCCTGGTACATCCGGAGGACCGGGCACGGGTGGAAGCGTCCGTGCAGGCCGCCATCGCCGGCGGCGGGCGGTACGGTCTCGAATATCGGATCGTCCGAAGTGACGGCCGAGTCCGGATCATCCACGAGGAGGCCGAGGTCGAGCACGACGCGGCAGGCGCTCCGGCCCGCATGATCGGCACCACCCAGGACGTCACCGACCAGGTGACGGCGGAAGCGGAGCGGTCACGCCTCGCCACCGCCGTCGAGCAGGCCTCGGACGCCGTGCTCATCACCGACCTCGCAGGGACCATCGAGTACGTCAACCCGGCGTTCGAGGCCGTCTCTGGCTATAGCCGAGCGGAGGTGATCGGGCAGAACCCGCGGATCCTCAAGAGCGGCCGCCAGTCGGCGGCCTTCTACCGCGCGCTGTGGGACCACCTGACGGGCGGCCGCAACTGGACGGGCCGGTTCATCAACCGCCGTGCCGATGGCACGCAGTACCAGGTGGAGGCGACCATCTCGCCGATCCGGGATCGACGCGGGCAGGTCGCCGGCTACATCGGCGTGCAACGCGACGTCACGGCCCTCCAGGCGGCACGCTCGGGCCTCGCCAGCGAGTTCCGCGAACGGGCCCAGGTGGCCGCGGCCCTCGCCCGGCTCCAGCCGGCTCCGAGTGCGGCGGAGACGGCCGCCGAGATCTGCGGCGAGCTCCTCGGGCTGCCCGGCATCGACCTCGCGGCAATCTTCAACTTCGTCGACTCCCAGCACGCCACGACCCTCGCCTGGGCTGGGCCCGATGGCGCTCCTCTGGCGCCCGGCCGGCCGCTTCCCGCCGCCCGCGCCACGTATCTGTTCGAGCGGGCGATGCAGGGTCCCTGGGCCGAGACGTGGCACACCCGACCCGAGGATGGCCGATATGGTCGGCTGATCGCCGGGCTCGGCCTCCGGGCGAGCGCCTTCGCCCCGATCCGCAACGGCGAAGGGCTGCTCGGCCTGGTCGCCGCCGGGACGCGCGACGCGGCCTACGCCCGCCATCTGATCGATCACCTCCCGGCCGTCGGCGAGTTCGCGGCGACCGCGAGCGCCCTGCTCGCGCGCGACCTCGAAGGCGACCACCGGCGCACGCGGCTGCACGCGCAGATCGCGGAGATCGTCGCGGGCCGCGCGTTCCACCCGGTGTTCCAGCCGATCGTCGACCTGCAGGACGGCAGGATCGTCGGCTACGAGGCGCTGACCCGCTTCGATGACGGGACGCGCCCGGATCACCGGTTCGCCGACGCCTGGACCGCGGACCTCGGCGCGGAGCTCGAGCTCGCCACGCTCGAGGCCGCGATCGCCCTGGCGCGGGGGCTGCCGGCCGGGCGCTGGCTCGATGTCAACCTCTCGCCGCGGCTGCTCGCCGACCCCGGGCGCGTGCGTACGGTGCTCGCGAAGGCGGACCGGCCGCTGATCGTCGAGATCACCGAGCACGACCCGGTGGCCGACTACCGGGCGCTGCGCGAGGCGATCGGGCGGCTCGGCGACTCGGTCCGCACGGCCGTCGACGACGCCGGCGCGGGCATCGCGAACTTCGCCCACATCGTGGAGCTGCGGCCCGACTTCGTGAAGCTCGACCTCGGCCTGGTGCGGGGCGTCCACGCCGATCTCGGTCGCCAGGCGATGGTGGTCGCCATGCGGCACTTCGCGCGGACGGCGGGCTGCCGGCTCATCGCCGAGGGCGTGGAGACCGACGCCGAGGCCAGGAGCCTGACCACCCTCGGGGTCGACTTCGGGCAGGGCTACTTCTACGGCCGACCGGAGACGGTGGCCGTCCTCACCGCCGACCAGCGCGGGTCGTGAGGGTCTGGACGCGGGCTCCACGACCGGCAGGCGGCATGCCGGAGGGTTGCCGTCAGGCCAGATGGCGCACGCGCGGCAGGACGTCGGGGCGCGGTCGCCCCTCTGCGCAGGCCGCCCAGCCGATCAGACCGGGACGCGTGCCGAAGAGCACCAGCACGCGCTCGTCGCGGGCCGTCGCCGGGCGCAGGCCCCCGTCCGTGTGCCACCCGCTCGGGGTTCCGGGCAGGAGCGCGGCCGACGGGGCGGTCAGGCCGCGCTCGCCGAGAGCGCGCAGCCGGCGCGCCTCCGCCCGGCAGACCGGGTACGACGACTCGTCTCCCCCGAGCACGTCCGCCGGGGTGTCGGGCCGGGCGCGTGGAGGGCGCGGGATCTCGATGGCCCACAGGGAGCGGGACACGCCGGCGAGATCGTCCGGGTCGCTGATCCCCTCGTGGCGGAGGAACTCCGCCCAGGCGCCGTCGGGGGTCTCCGCGACGTACTGGACCGGCCCCTCGCCCTCGTCGTGCCAGCGCGCGGGGGGCTGGTCGGCGCTCTCCCAGAGGAACGGGAAGCGCGGGTCGACGTGCCGGAACCCGATCATGTCGCGGCTCAGGTCGCGGCGCCGGGCCCGGCCAGCGCGGCCGCCAGGGAACGGACCTGCACGGCGCCAGGGCTCGCCGGATCCCAGTCCGTGCCGAGCGCCTGTCGCGGCGCGCGACCGCCGAGCTGTGCGCGCGGGCGTTCGAACCAGCGCCGGATCCCCAGCTCGTTGTAGGCGCCGGCAAGATCCGACACCGCGAGCGCGAGCCAGTGGACGCGGGCCGCGGTCCGGTCCGGCATCGCCCGGCTGCCGGAGAGGTAGCGACGC
>JAJYDP010000617.1:0-2909 GCA_021777365.1 Chloroflexota bacterium
GCCCGACCCGGACCCCGCGCCGGACCCGGGTACGACGTCGGCGCCGGCCCCTGCCGCGTCCCGCGGCGCACGGACCACCGCGATCGCCGGCAGTCCCAGGTCTCCGGACGGGAGCGGCCCGCGGCCCGACCACTGGATCGCGTCGAGCCCGATCCGCGCGGCCACCGCCGCCGCCTCCGCGGGCGGCAGGTCGCCCACGACACCCACGACCTCGGGCCGCCCGTCGTCGTCGCGAAGCGCCCGCGCCAGCTCCGCCAGCACCCGTGCCTCGCCCTCGTCGAGGCAGCGCGGCGTGCCTGCCACCAGGTTCAGGCCCACGGCGTCGGCACCTGCCGCCACGGCCGCCTGCAGGCCGCGCGCGTCCATGATGCCGCAGACCTTGACCCAGGGCGCACGGCCGGCGGCCGCCGGGTCCTCGCCTGCCGGCGGAGGTGCGCCGGCCGCGACGAACGCGGCGGTCCTGGCGCGAACCGAAGCGGCGTCCCCGCCGGCCCGCATCAGCGCCTCGCCGACCAGCGCCGCGTCGAAGCCGAGCGCGCGCCAGGCGCGCAGCACGGACGGCTCGCGCGCGCCGGACTCGGCCACGACCAGGCGATCGTCGGGGACCCGGGCCCGCAGCGCGGCCGCCCGCTCGGCATGCACCGCGAGCGAGCGCAGGTCGCGGTTGTTGACCCCGACCAGGCGCGCCTCGCTGGCCAGCGCGCGCTCGAGCTCGCGCTCCTCGTGGATCTCGACGAGCGGCTCCATCCCGAGGTCGCGCGCCTGCCGCACGAGGCGCCGGAGCGCCCGCGAGGGGTGCATCGCGGCGATCAGCAGCACGAGATCGGCGCCCGCGGCGCGCAGCAGGGGAAGCTGCCGCTCGTCGACGACGAACTCCTTGGCGAGCACGGGGACCGGGACCGCGGCGCGCACCGCGGCCAGGTCGCCGATCGAGCCCGAGAACCAGTGCGGCTCCACGAGCACCGACACGATCGCGGCTCCGCCGGCGGCGTACGCGCGTGCGCGGGCGACGACGTCCTCGCCGGGCGCCGCGAGTACCCCCGCAGACGGCGAGCGGCGCTTGGCCTCGGCGATCACGTGCAGCCCCGGGCGGAGGAGCGGCGCGGTCGCGTCGCGGGGCGGGGGCGCCGAGCGCGCCGCCAGCTCGAGCTCGTGGAGCGAGCGCCCGGCCAGCTCGGCGGCGATGTCGGCGCGGCGCCGATCGGCGATCTCGTCCAGGACGCCGAGGCCCGGGGAACGGCGGGCCGGCGGCGTGCGCGGCGCGAGTGACGTGGCGATCGTGGTCATCGGGCGCCCTCCACCGCCGGTGCCGCCTCTCGTCCCCTGGCGCGCAGCCGCTCGAGCAGCTCGCTGGCCGCGCCGCTGTCGACGGTGGCCGCCGCAAGCGCAACACCGGCACCCAGCTCGTCCACGCGTCCCGCGACCAGCAGCGCGGCCGCGGTATTCAGCAGGACCGCATCGCGCACCGGACCCTTCTCCCCCGCGAACAGGGCCTCCATCCGGGCGGCGTTCTCCGCCGGCGTCCCGCCGGCCAGCGCCTCAGTCGGGGCACGGCGCAGCCCCACGTCCTCGGGCCGGACCTCGAGCCGGGTCACACCGGCGGGCGTCACCTCGTAGGCCACGCCGGTGCCGTCGAGGGGCAGCTCGTCGAGTCGATCGCCGTGCACCACCAGCGCCCGCTCGGTGCCCAGGGCGTGCAGTACCTGGGCGAGGCGCTGCGCTGCGGCGGGATCCGCGACACCCAGGAGCTGCCGCCGCGCCCCCGCCGGGTTCGTGATCGGCCCGAGCAGGTTGAACGCCGTGCGGATCCCGATCTCGCGCCGGGTGGGCCCCGCGTGCCGCATCGCCGGGTGGTAGCCGGGCGCGAACAGGAACGCGAACCCGACCTCGCGGAGGGCCGCCGCCGCCTCGGCCGGGCCGAGGTCGGTCGGCACGCCGAGGGCGTCGAGCACGTCGGAGCTGCCCGACGCCGACGTGATCGCGCGGTTGCCGTGCTTGGCCACGGGCACGCCGGCCGCCGCGGCCACGAGCGCCGCCGCGGTCGAGATGTTGAACGTGCCCCGGCCGTCGCCACCGGTCCCGCACGTGTCGATGGTGCCGTCCGGCGCATCCACCCGGATCACCCGCTCGCGCATCGCCGTCGCGAATCCGGCGAGCTCGTCCACGGTCTCGCCGCGCATCCGGAGCGCGACCAGCAATGCGCCGAGCTGGGCGGGGGTCGCCTCGCCGTCCATCACTGCACCCATCGCCAGCCGCGCCTCGCCGCGCGACAGTGTGCGGCCGTCGACCACTGCCGCCAGGGCGGCCCGTACCTGTTCGCTCATCGGGCCGTCACCTCCGTGCCGCTCCGTGTCTGTCGCGCAGTCATCGTCGTCGCCGGCGCGCCCGCGCCCTCCCTGGGGCCGATCCGCCGCGAGAGCCCCCGGGTCGCGAACGAGGTCGCCGCCGCCTCGTCGAGGACCGCCGGGTCGCCCTCGCCGACCAGGCGCAGGAAGTTCGCCAGCAGGCGCGGTCCCTCAGGCGTGAGGACAGACTCCGGGTGGAACTGCACTCCCTCGAGGGGCAGCGAACGATGCCGCACCGCCATCACCACGCCGTCACCGGTGCGCGCCGTGACCTGCATCTCGGCCGGCAGCGTCGCGGCGTCCACGCACAGCGAGTGGTACCGGCCGGCCAGGAACGGCGACGGGAGGCCGGCCAGCAGCCCCTCTCCGCCGTGCTCGACCTCGCTGGCCTCGCCGTGCACGAGGCTGGGTGCGCGCACGATCTGCGCGCCGAACGCGGCGCCCAGGCACTGCAGCCCCAGGCAGACGCCCAGCATCGGGATCCGGCGCCCGGCGGCGATGCGGATCGCGTCGACCGACACGCCCGCGGTGTCCGGGTTGCCGGGACCGGGCGACACGAGGATC
>JAJYDP010000617.1:2919-3723 GCA_021777365.1 Chloroflexota bacterium
AGATCCGCGCCGGCCGTCTCGAGCGCCTGGACCAGGTTGAACGTGAAGCTGTCGTAGTTGTCGACGACGAGGATCATCGGCGAGCGCTCGCGGGTGCGGAGTTGCCGGCCGGCGTGGCATCGCCGGCCCGCGGGGGGTTGTTCCCTGGTGCGGGGTTGCCGGCCGGCGTGGCATCGCCGGCCCGCGGGGGGTTGTTCCCTGGTGCGGGGTTGCCGGCCGGCGTCGCGGCCAGCTCGAACGCGCGCCTGAGCGCGGCGGCCTTGTGCTCGGTCTCCTCGAACTCGCGGGCAGGCTGGCTGCCGGCCACGATCCCGGCGCCGCTGTGGATGTGCACCACGCCCGCGCTCAGCACCGCGCTGCGGATAGTGATGGCCGTGTCCAGGCTTCCGTCGTACCCGATGTACCCAACGGCGCCGCCGTAGAGACCCCGCCGCTCCCGCTCGAGGTTGGCGATCAGCTGCATGGCGCGGACCTTGGGCGCACCGGAGAGAGTGCCGGCGGGGAAGACGCTCCGCAGCGCGTCGAGCGCGTCGAGGTTCGGACGGAGCCGCGCCTCGACGTGGCTCACCAGGTGCAGCACGTGGCTGTAGCGCTCCACCTCCATGTACCGCGTCACGGCCACGCTACCGGGGCGCGCCACGCGGCCCAGGTCGTTGCGGCCCAGGTCGACGAGCATCACGTGTTCGGCGCGCTCCTTCGGGTCGCGCTGCAGCTCTTCCGAGATCAGCTCGTCCTCCCCGTCGTCCGCGCCGCGCGGCCGGGTCCCCGCGATGGGGTGCGTGGTGAGCCGGTCACCTTCGACCC
>JAJYDP010000618.1 GCA_021777365.1 Chloroflexota bacterium
GTCGCCGCCCTCGCCGCCGCCGGCCCGGACGGCCCGGGCCGTTCGGCCCCCCGGAGGCACCGCCCGGGTAGGGCCGCCGGGCGCGGCGGACCGGTCCGTCGGCGCCCGGGGCGGGCCATCCGGCGCCAGAAGTCCCAGTCGAGAGCACGCACAAATGCCCGGAGGGGCAGGACGGATGGCCATCCCGATGCAGGGGTCGCGGGGCGGACCATGGTGCCCGGAAGGAAACGGGACAGCCCAGCGAAGGCCACGGAAGGATGGCCGGCCGGTCCCGCCAAGGAGTCACATGAACGCCACCTACGGCAAGGCCACCGCGATCATGCGCATCGCGCTCGGCTTCGGGTTCCTCTACGCGGGCCTCGACAAGGTCCTGCAGCTCGGCGGGGGCGGCCCCTTCAGCGCGGCCGGCTTCTTGAAGGGCGGCACGCTCGGGTCCGTGCCCGGCTCGGCGACCGGCGTCGTGGTCAACCCGACCCACGGCTTCTGGGTCGCCCTGGCCGGCAACACCGACCTCATGGGCCTCATCAACTTCCTCGTCCAGTTCGGCGAGATCGCGGTCGGCCTGTGCCTGATCCTGGGCCTCGCGACCCGCTTCTCCGGCATCATGGGCGCGCTCATGACGGGCCTCTTCTTCGTGGCCAGCTGGAGCTTCTCGACCGGCGTCGTCAACGAGGACTTCCTCTACGCCGCGCTCGCGATCTACCTCGCCGTGGTCGGCGCCGGGGCGGTCTGGGGCCTCGACGGCTACCTCGCCCGCACCCAGCTGCTCGCCAAGACCCCGCTGCGGGTGCTCGTGGCCTGACCGCCATCCGTCCGGGCTCCGTCCGGCCCGTCCCCCCACGCGGGGCCGGGCCTGACGGGCGGGCCGATCCTCCGGCCCTTCCACGGACGATCGTCCAGCCCGTCAGGCAGAAGCCGCCGGAGACGCCTCCGGCGGTTTCTGATTCGGCACAATCAGCCCGGCGCCCTCTGACGCCTCGCACGGGAGCGACTCCGGTGCCCACTCCTCATCGCATCGCGCAGGTCGAGCAGCACGTCCTGCAGCGCGCACACCGCTCGGTCGAGCGGCTGCTCGACCGGCTCGAGGCCACGGCCGCGCTGACCGCCGCGCTGCCCGCCGACGCGCTCGCGGCCGCGCTCGACCGCCTCCTCGACGAGGCCGCCCGGACGCTGCGCCCGCACATCGAGTGGGAAGAGCAGGTGTGCTTCCCCGATACCGAGCGCGTGGCGGGCGCCGCGTGGGCCACCCGCCTCCTGCGGCTCCAGCACGCCGAGCTCGGCGTCGCCGTCGATCGGCTCGCCGCCGACCGCGCCGAGCTGGCGCGGCAGGCCATCGCGCCGGCCCGCGTGGCCGCACACGTCTACGCGCTCCACGCGCTCCTGGCCTCGCACCTGGAGCAGGAGGAGCGGGTCATCCTCGGCCTGCTGCTGGAGCTGCCCGACCCGCCGCAGCCCGGCGCGTGCGGCGACGAGGACCCGCCGGAGCCCGCATAGAGGAGCGCCCGGCGCGGAGTCAGGGCCGCGCCGGGCGCTCGTGCGGGGAGCCGGGCGCTGCCCGCGGGGGCAACGCCCTCGCGATCAGTCGCGGGCGCGGCGCTCCGTGAACCGGACCTGCAGGCGGGTCCCGGCGACGAGCGCCGCGGACAGGCCGAGGAGACCGGCAACCAGGAGCCAGGGCGTGTTGCCGGACGAGCCGGTGGTGCCCGCGAGGCTGCTGGTCGGCGGCAGTGTCGGCGCCGGCGTCCCGGTCGTCCCCAGCACGCCGCTGCTCGGCTGTGCGGGCGTCGGGGTCGGAACGGCGGGCGTCGGGGTTGCGGGGGTGGTGGGCGTCGGCGTCGGCGTGCTCGGCCGCGTCACCGAGCGCGTGTTGGTGACCGTGACGCTGACGTTCTCATTCCTGACGATGGTGGCGCTGGCGCCCGGCGTGTAGGTGGGGCTGTTCACCCAGCTCGCGTTCGCGCCCGCACCGGGCAGCGCCCCTTCACTGACGGTGCAGACCGTGCCGGGGGCGTACGGACCGAATGCCTGCGAGTCCTGGGACCCGCCGGAGGCTCCGAACGCGAGGTCGACGTGGGAGGTCTGCGAGCCGCAGGCGACCGTGAACGAGAAGGTCCCGCCCGACCACCCCGTGAGGTCGCCGCCCACGGTCTTCGTGAAGTAGAAGAAGCCCTGGTCGGGCGGCGGCGGGCTCGTGATCACGACGGGCTCCGCCTGGCAGCCGCTGGAGACCGGGTTGTTGTTCGAGTCGCCGCTGTAGTCGGCGGTCCAGTGCCAGGTACCCAGCGCGTTCGCGATCGGCCCGCCGCTCGTCGCGTACGTGCCGTCGCCCGAGACCGTCGCCACGTAGTTGAACGCCGCCTCGCCGTCACAGCCGGACACCGTCGGCGGGTAGAGGTTGAAGGTGATCGTCCCGGTGGGGTTGTAGCCGCCCGAGAGCACGGCCGAGTCGTTGAGGTGCACCGCGTTCAGCCTGCCGGAGCCCGGGTTCGGGGTGGTCGCGATGGACGGGCTGGCGGCCTCGACCACGACGGGCTCGTCGGTCAGACCCGAGGCGACCCCCACGTTGTTGCCGTCGCCCCCGTAGGACGCGACCCAGTGGAAGGTTCCCGTGACCGTGGGCACGTAGCCGGTCGGGGTCGCGTAGTTGCCGTTGCCGTCGACCGTCGCCGTCTCGGTGTCGACGACGGTGCCCGACGGGCTGGTCAACGTGAACGTGATGGTCCCGGTCGGGCTGTTCCCGTCCGACAGGGTCGCCGTGTCGGTCAGCGGGGTGCCGCTGCCGAGGACCACGGACCCGCCGGTCGTGGTCGTGATGGCCGGGGTCGTCTTGCAGACCTCCGGCTGCGCCACCAGGGTGCCGGTGGCGCCTGCCGACGTACCGCCGTCGCTCGGGTACGCGGCGATCGCCTCGCCGGCCGTGGCGCCGGTCCCGGTGAACGGCCCGAACGTCTGCACGGACGACGAACCGTTCTCGGCCTGGTCGTAGATGGTGGTGCCGCCGAGCGTCACGACGAGGTGCACGCCGCCGTAGACGTCGCCGGTGACCGAGATGCTGTAGTTGCCGGAGCAGTCGACCGTCCCCGAGATGCGCGTCACCTGGTGCGCCAGCACGGCGCCCGCCGTGCCGAGCAGCAGGAGCGCCACCAGCCCGAAGCTCGTGATGCCCACGGTGAGCGTGCGTGCGCCCGGGCGTGCGCCGCCACGGGGCCTGTGCAGGGAGAAGTGCATCGATCCTCGATCCCCTCGATGAATCCAGCCGCCGGATATGTCGGCGGCGAAAGGCCCTGAACCTTTCGATCAAGAGTCTGGGTACGAACGTACCGGTGCGTCCATGGCGGTCCGGCTTGCAGCCGGGGGTGTCGCACGCACGCGCCGCCGCGTCACGGGGCGAATCCGGTGCCCCCGGTCACCGATCCGGCCGGCCCGCCGTGCGGCCCGTGCCGCGCGTATCCTCGCCCCCGTGACCGATGCGACCCGCCCCCTCCGCGTCCTGCTGATCGACGACGACACGCGCCTGCTCGCGCAGCTCGGCGGGCGGCTCCAGCGCGATGCGTTCGAGATCAGGACGGCGCGCTCGGGGCAGGAGGCGCTCTCGCTCGTGGGGCGCTTCGCTCCCGACATCGTCCTGCTCGACCTGCTGATGCCCGGCATGGACGGCGAGGCAACCGCCGAGCGGATCCGCCGCGAGACGGACGTCCCGATCATCGAGATCGGAA
>JAJYDP010000619.1:0-1839 GCA_021777365.1 Chloroflexota bacterium
CATCGGCCAGGCGATCGCGGACGAGCGCGGCCGCGGTTACCTGCGCCTGATGCGGACGACCCCGCTGCCGGCCTGGGCCTACATGGGCGCCAAGCTCGGCCTGGCTGCTGTGCTGATCGGGCTCATCGGCGGCCTGATCGGGCTCGTCGGCGACGTGACCGGCGCGGGCGTCCCGGCCGGGCGCTGGCTGTCGGTCATGGTCGTGCTGACGCTGGGCGGCCTGGCGATCGCCCCGATCGGGTTCCTGGTCGGCTTCCTGGCGCGGCCGCACGGCGCGGGCGCGATGGCGCTGCTCCTGCTGTTCCCGCTGTCGCTCGCCTCGGGCGTGTTCATGCCGGTCGACCAGCTGCCGAAGATCGTGCGCGACCTCTCGGTCGTCACTCCCACGTACCACCTCTCGGAGCTCGCCCGTTGGGGTGCCGGGATCCCGACGACCGGCACGTTCGTGGAGCACGTCGCCGTGATCGCGGCCTGGTCGCTGGCCGGCGTGGTGGCCATGGCACTCAGCTACCGGCGCATGGTGGGCCAGCAGTTCGCGTGACGACGCGCATACGATGACCGCGATGACCTGCGCGGCGGACGACACGCGGTCGGCCGGTCCCGGGAAACCGGGGCCGGCTGGCGCGTCCGGCCCGCGCCCCGCAGTACCTGCCGGGATCGACGCCTGGGAGCGCTGGCTTCCGTTCTGGAACGTGTACGTCGTGCTCGTGCTGGCCGCGTCGACCGCGCTCGCGTTCGCCGGCGGCGGGTTCGGCACGCGCCGGCCCGAAGGCCTCGGAGCCGCCGTGGCCGTCGCGCTGGTGGCGCTGCAGGCGGCCGCGTTCTGGTTCGTATGGATCCGCCGGTCCGTGTGGGATCAGCCGCGGTGGCTCCGGGCCAGCTATGTCGTCTTCCTGCTCGTCTTGTTCGTGATCCTGATCCGGCTGTCGGACGGGTTCCAGTTCCTCCAGTTCTCGCTGTACCCGCAGGTCTTCTTCGCGATCCCGGGGCCCTGGGCCGTGGCCGCCGTGTTGACGCTCATACCGATCCTCTCCATGGACGCGCTGATCTCCGCGGGCTGGGACGTGGCTGCGGCCGCGCCCACGATCCTGCTCCGCTCCGCGTCCGTCGCGGTGTTCACGATCATGTCCGCCTGGATCTGGGCGATCGTCCGGCAGAGCGACGAGCGCCGCCGGCTCATCCGCGACCTGCAGGAGGCGCGCGAGGAACTCGCGGCAGCCGAGCGTGAGGCCGGCGTGCTCGGGGAACGGGCCCGGCTCGCACGCGAGATCCACGACACGCTCGCGCAGGGGTTCGCGTCGGTAGTGACACAGCTCGAGGCGGCCGGCGCGGTCATGGCCGAGGATCCGGCCAGGGCGAGGCGCCACATGGGCGAGGCCGAGGAGGTGGCGCGGGCGAGCCTGGCCGAGGCGCGCGGCCTCGTGTGGGCACTCCGGCCCGACGCCATTACGACGGCGGGGCTGGCCGGCGCGATCAAGCGGCTCGCAGTCGCGCCGGAGGTTGCCGGCAGGCCTGCGGTGGAGGTCGAGATCTCCGGCCCGGTGCGGCCGCTCCACCCGGATGTCGAGGTGGCGCTCCTGCGCACGGCCCAGGAGGCACTGGCGAACGCGCGTCGCCACGCCGGGGCCACCCACGTCACCCTGACGCTCACCTACTTCGACGACGCGGTGAACCTGGACGTGGTGGACGACGGCCGCGGCTTCGACCCGGAGACGCTCGGGCCGGCGGGACCGGGTGGCGGCTTCGGGCTGCGCGGCATGCGGGAGCGCGCCGAGCACCTGGGCGGGCAGTTCACCGTGGAGAGCGCCCCGGGGGAGGGGACGGCCATCACGATCGCGC